>JAATFJ010000033.1 GCA_015655255.1 Actinomycetales bacterium
CCATCCTCGGCGTCCGCGTCCCGAATCCGCTCATCACGCGGTCGAGGATCATCGCGATGATGACGACAGCGATGCCCGCCTCGAAGCCGAGGCCCACATCGATGCGGCTGAGCGACTGGGTGATGTCCTTGCCGAGGCCCGGCGCGCCAACCATGCTCGCGATGACGACCATCGAGAGCGAGAGCATGATGACCTGGTTGACGCCCGCCATGATCGAGGGCAGTGCGAGGGGGAGCTGGATCTGGCGGAGGATGCGTCCGGGCGTCGCCCCGAAGGCGTTCCCCGCCTCGACGACCTCGCCGTCCACGCCGCGAATGCCTAGCTCGGTGAGCCGGACCCCCGGCGCGACAGCGAAAAGGATCGTCGCGACGATCCCGGGGACGACGCCGGAGCCGAACAGGAAGATCGCGGGGATGAGGTAGACGAAGGCGGGCATCGTCTGCAGGAAGTCGAGAACGGGGCGGACGATGACGGAGACCCGGTGCGAACGCGCCGCCCAGATGCCCAGGGGGATCGCGATGACGATCGCGATGAGGGCGGAGACGAGCGTGAGGGACAGCGTCTGCATCGCGTTGTCCCACTGGTCCACGCCCACGATGAGCACGAGACCGATGATGCTGCCGAGGGCGAGTTCCCAGCCCTTCGCCCAGAATCCGATCGCCGCGATGACGAGAATGACAAGCCAGAACGGCGGTGTGGAGAGTATCCATGCCGCGCCGGCGTAGACGCCCGTGAAGATCTCGGAGACGATGTCGAAGAACCAGCCCAGGTATTCGACGACGGCGTCGACGAGTGCCTCGACCCAGGAGCCGAAGGGGATGCGGAAGCCGTCGATCATGCGGAGACTCCTTCCGCCGTCGCGTCGCCAGTGGGGATGACTCCCGTTGCCGCATCGACGAGCGGGGTGAACTCCGCGACCATCTCAATGGGCGTCTGGATGACAGGGATCTCCCGCGTCGTCGCCGGAACATTGCCGAGGGCCGCGAGGAGGGTCACGCGCGGTATGACGCCGATGAGGCAGTGCTTCTCATCGATGACGGCGAGGGGGACGGGGGATTCGACGGCGCGTTCGACGATGTCGGTGAGGAGGTCGTCCGGGCCGACGGTGAGCGGGTTCTGCTCCACAATCTGACGCAGATCCGTCGTCCCGGACTTCACCGCGCGGATGACGGCGCGGTCGGTGACGACACCGACGAGGCGGCGGCTCTCCACGGCGAAGACGACGCTGGACTGGTTCTCTCGGAGCACGCGTAGTGCCCCGCGGACGCCCGCACTGAGAGGTGCCGTGACATGCGGCGGCTCCATGACGGCCCGCGCCGTGAGCACGCGCGTGCGGTCGACGTCCTGCACGAACTGCGCGACGTAGTCGTTCGCGGGGTCCGTGAGGATCTCCTCCGGTGTGCCGTTCTGCACGATGCGCCCGTCGCGCATGACGGCGATGCGGTCGCCGAGGAACATCGCCTCGTTGAGGTCGTGAGTGATGAAGATGATGGTGCGGCCGAGCTCCTGTTGCAGCTCGATGAGCTGCTCCTGCATCTCGCGGCGGATGAGCGGATCGAGGGCGGAGAAGGCCTCGTCCATGAGGAGGATGTCGGTGCCCGCGGTGAGCGCGCGGGCGAGACCGACGCGCTGACGCATGCCGCCGGAGAGCTCCTCCGGGTACGAATCCGCCCAGTCGGCGAGACCGACCTTCGCGAGGATCTCGCCCGCCCGCTCCAGACGCTCCGTCTTCTGCACGCCCTGGATCTCCAGCGCGTAGGCGGCGTTGTCGATGACCGTGCGGTGCGGGAGCAGCGCGAAGTGCTGAAACACCATCGAGACGGAGCGGCGGCGGATCTCGCGCAGTTCCTTGGCGGACGCCGTCGTGACGCTGCGTCCCTGAATCTCGACCTCGCCGTCGCTCGGTTCGAGCAGGCCATTGAGCATCCGGATGATGGTGGACTTCCCCGATCCGGAGAGCCCCATGATGACGAAGATCTCCCCGTGGTGGACGGTGAAGCTCGCATCGATGACGGCGGCGGTCCCCGCGTCGAGGACATCGGAGCGGCCCTCCCCCGCCTTCAGACGGCGGACCGCCTGGCCCGGATTCTTTCCGAACACCTTGTACAGCTGGCGCGCTTCTAGAGCGATTTCGGTCACGTTTCCCCTGCGACCCGCCTGTCGGTGGGCCCTCTTCGGTCACGCCCGGGTGATGATCACAGGCCGCCTCGTCTACGCTGCGCAGGCGGCTCGAACAACGGATTTCGGATCCGTGCAAAGAACATCGACCATACGTCCGCACCTCTCGGTCGTGCACAGCAGGAGGGCGCGTCCGCGGACTGGTCTCGGGCGCAAGGCCCACGTTCCAACGTATCAAACGGCTGGTGAGAGGCAAATCGGGGCATCCACCGCGCGGTCCTCCTCCTCACCGCACGCCTCCTCGTCGGTCGCCCTCCGAACTTTCGGAGGATCGCAGAATCCTCGGAAGGACGGGGCCTGCGCCTCAGCGGCGGACGCTGCGAGTGACGGTGAACTTCGGGGTGCGGTGGATCTGCTCGGTGGGGCCGATGAGACGGCCGAGCTCCGGCCGGTACGACAGCGCGGAGTTGTAGACGCACCAGAGCTCTCCGCCGGATCGGATGACGCGCGAGGCGGCGGCGAAGAGGCGCGAGGCGGCGGCCGTATGGATGCTCGTCCCGAGGTGGAACGGCGGGTTGAGGAGGACGAGGTCGATGCTTGCTTCGGGGAGCTCGGACCCGGCGTCATCGAGGGTCACGGTGACGCGGTCATCGAGGCCGTTCGCCCGCATCGTTGCGCGCGCGCTGCGGACGGCGGCGGCCGATCGGTCGGTGGCGATCACGCGAGCATGCGGGTGTCGCAGGGCGTAGGCGGCGGCGAGCGCGCCCGTCCCGCAGCCGAGGTCGACGACGGCGCGCACCTCGGGGAAGCTCGGGAGCTGTTCCAGGAGGACGCGCGTGCCGATATCGATGCGCGAAGAGGCGAACGCCCCGCCGTGTGCGGCCAGAGTGAGTCCGAGAGCGGGGTGCGCGGTCAGCTCGGGAAACGGAAGCTCTTCCGACACGGGACGCGCGCCGGAAGCGAGGACGAGCCGTGACTTCCGCTCCGCCCGCTGCGGCTGCACGACGGAGAAGAACCGGCCGAGCACTTCGTTCTGGGAGAGTGTCATGTGCTTGACGCGCCCGCCCGCGATGACGACCGCATCCGGCGATGCCCAGCGGGCGATGCCATCGGCGATCTCCGTCAGTTCGGCGAGCGACTGAGGGAACGGGAGGAGCACGAGAGTAGCGTCGCGCAGCAGCTCCGGCCCCCACTCCTGCGGGCTGAATCCGCCGATGCCGAGCTCCCGCGCGTTGTTCGCCAGCGCGCGTCTGCCCGTGACGAGGTCCTGATCCACACGTACGCCCGCACGCCCCTCCGCGGTGAGTGCGAGCGTGATGGCGCCGTGCCGGTCCCCGATGACGCTGATCTGCTTCCCCGGCGTCGCGGTGTCGAGCGCCGCGCGGACGAGGAGCTCATCGGTCGCGTCCCACGCCTGCAGGCTCTTCGCCTCGACGTCCGGGAAGCGCCGCAGCCGGGCGTAGGGGAACTCGGGCACCCGCCCACTGTAGCGGGCTCGGCGTACTTGCCCGTCCTCCCACTCTCACCGCTCCCGCCGCGCACTTCCTGCGCCGCGCGCTCTTGCCCTGCGTCTCCCGCGAACGTCGAACCGCCCACATCGCGTCGAGCCGCCCACTTAAAAGCGCAAATATGTGGGCGGCTCGGTAGGAGGTGGGTGGCTCCGCGTCGGAGCGCGTCGCGCTACAGCGCCCCGACGAGCCCCGCGATGCCGACGAGCACAGAGACGAGAGCGAGGACGAGCGCGGTCGCGATGAGCACGACGTGCACCGTGAGGAACGCCGTGGCCTTCCCGTTCGCGTCCCGCGCCCGCGGATCCTTCGCGATCCGCCGATAGAACTGCGGCCAGACGATGACGTTGAACGCCGCGTTGAGGAAGAGGACGATCGCGAGAGCAGTCACACCTCCACGCTAGCGTGGTGGGCCGGTCAGGGGGCGAGGAGGAGGCGGTAGCCGACGGCAGTGAGGGCCTCGCGCTGGGGTGCGGGGGCGCCGTCATCGGTGAGCACCTCGGGGAAGAGATCGGAGCCGCCGACGACGGCGAAGGCGCGGACGCCGAGCTTGGAGGAGTCCGTCGCGACGATGGCACGGCGCGCCCGCGAGGCCATCATCCGATTCACGGCCGCTTCGCGCTCATCGTGAGTCGTGGCGCCGGCCTCGGCATCCATACCGTTGACCCCGATGAAGGCGATGTCGAGCTGGATGCCCCGGAGGAGCTGCTCCACGAAGGGGCCGACGAGCTCATAGCTGCGCGAGTGGATCACCCCGCCTGTCACGACGACCTTGATATCGGAGCGCGTCGCAAGCTGCGCGGCGATGTTCACGGCGTTCGTGACGATCGTGAGTCCCGCCTCTCCCAGGTCCTCCCGAGCCGCGATCGCCGTGGCGATCGCCGTCGTTGTCGTCCCCCCGGACAGCCCCACGATCTCGCCGGGCGCGACGAGCTCGCGGGCGAGAGCGGCGATGCGCTCCTTCTCCGAGGCACGCAGATGGCTCTTGTAGCGCACCGGGAGGTCGTAGGCCACCGAGGCCGCGACGGCTCCGCCATGGGTGCGGGTGAGCAGGCGCTGCTCGGCGAGACTGTCGAGGTCGCGGCGCACGGTCGCGGCGGAGGCGTCCAGCACGGGGACGAGCTCGTCGATGCTCACCTCGCCCCGCTCGGCGAGGAGGTCGAGAATCTCCCTCATACGGGCGGCGCGCTTCATACGAACTGCCCGGCGAA
>JAATFJ010000308.1 GCA_015655255.1 Actinomycetales bacterium
ATCGCCGGGCTCAACGCCACCAGCAGGGTGTTCATGAACACCCTGTGGCGGGACCTGGCAGGCGACTACACCGATGAGGAGTCCCTGCGGGACCCCGCGGCCGGATGGGGCGGCGCCATCGCCCGGGGCGCGGACATGATCCAGACGGACGACTCGGAGGCGCTGCTGTTCTGGCTCGACGGCGGCGACGTCGCCGACTGGGACAGGCCGGCAGGGTCCGTGCGGGTGCAGGCGGAGGACTTCGCCACGGGAGGGGAGGGCGTCGGCTACCACGACACCGAGGCGAGCAACCAGGGCGGTCAGTACCGCACCTCGGAGGGCGTGGACATCTGCGATCAGCAGGGCAACATCCATGTGTGCTGGATCCGCGGCGGCGAATGGCTCGCCTACACGGTCGACATCCCGGCGGCGGGCGACTACGAGATCCGCGCGCGCGTCTCCTCGAAGTACGCGGCGCCGACGGGGGCGATCCAGATCGAGATCGGCGGCTGGACATCGCCGCTCGCCTCGATCCGCACGACGACGGGGCACCAGTACTTCCTGCCGCAGACGATCGTCGCCTCCCACGCGCTCGCGGCCGGTTCGCAGACGTTCTTCGTGCGCGTCGACGCGACGGCGTTCCAGAACTTCAACATCGACTGGATCCAGTTCGACAAGCTCTGACCCCCTGGGCGGGGCGGGCCCGGAGAGGGCTCGTCCCGCCCGATTCCCGGGAAACGGTTGACACGCCGCCAGGGAACCGTCATTATCGTCAATGCGGGAACGTTCCCGCATCACCGTGAAAGGCTCAACGATGCGCACCACATCCCTCTTCGCCTCCGCCGCGTCGCTCGCGGCGACGGCCGTCGTCCTCGCCGGGTGCTCCGCCCCGGAGACCGCGGCCGACTCGGAGGCGCCGGCAGCGACCGGCTCGATCAACATCGCCTGCTCCCAGCAGGAGGACTTCTGCCAGGCGCTCACCGCCGCGTTCACCGAGGAGACCGGCATCGACGCCACGTACGTGCGCCTCGGCTCCGGAGAGGTGCTCGCGCGCCTGGAGAGCAGCCAGGGCGAGTTCGACGTCTGGTCCGGAGGACAGGCGGAGAACCACCTCATCGCCGACGACAAGGGCTTCATCGAGAAGTACGTCTCGCCCGCCGCCGCCGACCTCCCCGAGGAGTACAACGACCCCGACGGCGTGTGGTCGGGCTTCTACACCGACTCCGTCGCGTTCTGCTCCAACGAGAAGGAGCTCGACGCACTGGGCCTCGACGCCCCCACCTCCTGGGACGACCTGCTCGATCCGGAACTCGCCGGGGCCGTCTCGATGCCGCATCCCGCGACGGCGGGCGTCGGCTACATGGCCATGTACACCGTCGACACTCTCAACGGCGGCGACGAGGACGCGACGGTCGACTACTTCCGCTCGCTCAACGCCAACGTGCTCCAGTACTCGAAGTCGGCGGCGACCGGCACAGAGCAGGCCGGTCGCGGCGAGGTCGCCGTGGCGATCGCCGTGGACTCCGACTGCGTCAAGGCGCAGGAGGCCGGATACTCGGATCTCGTCGTCTCCTACCCGGAGGAGGGCACCGGCTACGAGGTCGGGGCCGTCTCCGTGCTGAGCGGCACCCGCAACGAGGAGGGCGCGAAGGCGTACATGGACTGGATCCTCTCCGTCGACGCCCAGAACCTCTACAAGGACGTGCCCTCCTACGCGGCTCCCACCCTCCCCGACGCCGAGCTCGGCGATGCCGTGCCTGACCAGTCGAAGGTCACGAAGGTGGACTGGGACATCGCCGGTGCCGCCGAGGCGCGCGACGGGCTCATCGCGCTCTTCGAGTCCGACATCGCCACGGCCGACTCCGCCCTCTGACCCCCCTCCCGGGCCGGATCCGGTCTCCCCACCCGGATCCGGCCCCCTTCCCTCCCCAGGAACGCCACCAAGGAACCCGCACATGGCATCGCTGACACTCACCCCGCGCCTCGAACGGACGGCCGCGCGCGCCCGCCGCCGGCCCGTCGTCCATCGCGGGCCGGGCGTATGGATCGTCTTCGGCCTCGTCGTCGTCTCGATGCTCCTGCTCCTCGGCCTCCCCGTCGCCAAGCTCCTCGCGGCCGGCGTCTCCGCCGACGGGCTCGCGGCCATCGGACGCACGTTCACCTCGGACGTCGCCGCGCTGCGCAACTCGCTCGTGCTCGGCGCCGTCGTCGGCATCGCGG
>JAATFJ010000014.1 GCA_015655255.1 Actinomycetales bacterium
CGGCATCGAGGATGTCGCCGACCTCATCGCCGACCTCGAGCAGGGGCTCGCCCGCATCGCCCGCTGAGCGGGCTGAGGCTCGCCCAGCGCGCTCTGCCGTCGCGGGGCAGGGCGCGGTGGCTCGCTGACCGCGGCTGGTCCCCGGCTGCGCGGGGTCGCTAGCATGGAGGAATCTATCTCCGAATCGATTCGACTCCTCCGTGAAAGCCGTTGTGACCGACTCCGCCGCGCCAGAAGACTCCTCCTCCCGTTCTGCGACGGGCGCCATCCGCGCACTCGGCGCGCATCCGGACACCGCGCCTCTCGTGCTGCACCCGGGCGATGCGATCTCACCCTCCCGACGGCTGCTCACGATCGTCCTCCTCGGAGCGCTCACTGCGCTGGGGCCGTTCACGATCGACCTCTACCTGCCCGCTTTCCCCGTGCTGGAGGCAGACTTCCACACGAGCGCGACGATGATCCAGCTCACCCTCACGGGGACGATGATCGGCTTTGCGATCGGCCAGCTCATCGTGGGGCCGCTCTCTGATAAGGTCGGTCGACGCATCCCGCTCATCGTCGTCACGGCGCTGCACGTCGCCGCGAGCCTGTGCGCGGCGGCAGCGCCGAACCTCTTCCTGCTCGGCGCCGCCCGCGTGTTCATGGGCATTGGCGCGGCCGCGGGCGGCGTTGTCGCGATGGCCGTCGTCCGCGATCTTTTCGGCGGGAAGCGCCTCGTCGTCATGCTCTCGCGTCTTGCGCTCATCTCCGGGGTCGCGCCCGTCTCCGCGCCCATCCTCGGGTCTGCGCTGCTGCTCGTCATGCCGTGGCAGGGGATCTTTCTCGTGCTCGCCGGCTACGGCGCCGTCATGCTCGCCTCCACGGCGCTTTTCATCCGGGAGACGCTGCCGCCGGAGCGGCGGCAGGAGAAGGGCACGACGACGGTGCTGCAGCGGTACCGGAGCGTGCTGAGCGATCGCGTCTACGTGGGTGTCCTCCTCATCGGCGGGATGGCCTTCTCCGGACTCTTCTCCTACCTGTCGGCCTCGTCGTTCCTCTTCCAGGAGACGCATGGCCTCAACGCGCAGGAATACGGTCTGCTGTTCGCCGCGAACTCCATTGGCCTCGTCATCGGGGTGCAGACCGCCTCGCGCCTGGCCGCGCGGTTCGGGCCGCAATGGGTGCTCGCTTTCTCTACTGCGGCGCTGCTCGTTACCGGGGTAACGATCATCGTCGCCGATCAGCTGGCGCTGGGCCTGTGGGGGACGGTCGTTCCGCTGTTCCTGTTCATGACCTCGTGCGGGTTCACATTCCCCTGCGCGCAGGTGCTCGCGCTCGACCGCCACGGCAAGGCGGCGGGTACCGCGGCCTCGCTCCTCGGGGCGAGCAACAACGGCGTCGCGGCGATCATCTCTCCGCTGGTGAGCGTGATCTCGGCGGAGTCCCAGATCACTGCGACGACCATGGCCTCGGTGATGGTCGGCTGCGCCGTCGTCGCGATCCTCGCGCTGTGGTTGATCGTGCGCCCGCGCACGGTCGGGCTGCTCGCACCCTGACCGGGTGGTTTCCAGGGCGGTGGGCGAGAATGGCCGGATGAGACGTTCGGTGTTGCTGTGGTGGGGGAGCGGTGCGCTCGTCGTCGCCGTGGTGCTCGGGATCGTGCTGACGGCGACCGGCCCGGACGACCCCACGGCGCTGGACGTGTGGTGGAACACGCTCATGGTGCAGAGTCGCCCGGAGGCGCTCATCGGGTTCGCAACGGTGATGAACCGGCTCGGCGGAGGATGGATCGCCACTTTCGTCATCCCGCCGCTCATCGCTCTGCTGCTGCTCGTCGTGCGGCGTCGGCAGGAGGCGGTGTTCGCCGTGCTGGCCTTCGTCGCGAGCGCCGCGGTCGTACAGGTGCTCAAGCAGCTGTTCGGGCGAGCGCGGCCGGAGGAGATGATCGTGCTCTCCGATTTCGGTTCATTCCCCTCGGGGCATACGGCGAATGCGGCGACGATGGTGGCGGTACTCGTGCTCGTCTTCCCCCGCGTGTGGGTCGGCCTTCTCGGTGCGCTGTGGGTACTCGCGATGGCGTTCTCCCGCACGGTCCTCTCCGTGCACTGGCTGACCGATACGCTCGGAGGGACGCTCGTCGGCCTCTCGGTGGCCCTGCTCCTCGGAGCCATCTGGGCTCCGCGGCTCGGGCGCAGCAAAGAACCATCTCCCGTGGTGTGACCCGATCGGCGGGTCGAGGAAGGAAGCGCCCGTGTCCAGGATCCGTCCCTACCGCCCGGAGGATCGTTCCGCCCTGCTCGATGTGTGCGTCCGCACCGCGGATGCGGGCGACGATGCGCGCGGGCTCTTCTCCGATGACGAGCTCTGGGGCTTCGTCTACGCCGTCCCCTACGCCGAGCGCGATCCGAGCCTGTGCTGGGTCGTCGAGGACGATGCGGGGCACGCGATCGGCTACCTCGTCGCGACCGACGACACCGAGGCCTTTGAATCCTGGTTCCAGAAAGAATGGTGGCCGCGCTTCGCCGCCCGCTTCCCGCGGTCCGTCGCACCGCGTACGCGCGAGGAACGGACGATCGAATATGCCTCCGGACGCGGGCCGGGCGTCTCGCGGGATTCCCTGATGTACCCCGCGCACCTGCACATCGACCTCCTGCCCCAGACGCAAGGGCAGGGTTTCGGGCGGCGCCTCATCGACACGCTCTTCGCGGAGTTGCGTCGCCGCGGCGTGCCCGGACTCCACCTGGGTATGGACCCGGCGAACGTGAGCGCTGCGGCGTTCTACGAACGGCTAGGCATGGAACGTCTTCCGGCGGGGCCGGGGGAGCAGAGCTATGGGGCGCGGTTCTAGGGCGTTCTCAGTTCGGGCGCGGGTCCCGGGAAGAAGGATAAAAAAGTCCTGAGCCGCGACTCGTTCCTCAACGATGTCGCGACTCAGGACAATGGCGGTGACGGAGGTGTCTGGTTTCAGGACATTGTGAACGGGTGTCTCGGGACATCGTGAACGATCCGGTCTCGCGGGCAGGGATGTCTCGGGGCATCGTGAACGGTGGCCAAATACGAGATTCTGATCAAAGCCGTCACTGTCCAACA
>JAATFJ010000054.1 GCA_015655255.1 Actinomycetales bacterium
CTCGTCAACAAGCTCGCCACCAACCCTCTCCTGGGAGGACTCTTCCGATGAGCGCGACGCTCCCGACCTACCTGGCTGCGCAGGCGCAGGCGCAGGCCTCGCCCGCAGGCATCGACATCGGGGACACGTTCAAGCAGACACTCCCGGGGACCATCCCCCTCGGCGTCGCCGCCGCGACCGGCACCACCGACCAGCTCTTCGCCGGGGTCAGCACCCTCACCACCGCGCTGACCTCGGCGGGGTTCTGGAAGCGCATCCTCGTCGGCTGGGCCGGTGTCGGACTCATCTCCGTAGGCGTGGTCATCATGCTCGCCTCCTCCAAGACGGTCCGTAACGCGACCGACGCCGCTATCGATATCGCGCTCTAGAAAGGAACCGTCGTGGTCACCACCGACGCTCTCATGTCCGACAAGGACGGCGACCCCGCCGACTACACCGCCGAGCTCATGCCCGCCGCGAACGCGCCCACCGTCCCGCACGCGCCCCACGAGACCACGTCCTTCGGTCACGGCTCGAACTTCGGGATGGTCGCCCCGCACGAGAAGATCCGCAAGGACACCAGCGGCATGACCGGTGTCCACCCCGACGCGGACGAAGACAACGTCCCCGTCGCGAACGACGGTGTCGTGTCCTACGTCGAGGCTACGCAGGAGACGGCCGCGCGCACGTACAACGCGTACACCACCACCGTCCTCCCCGGCCCCGGGTCCTACCCCGGCGACCCCGTCCTTCTCGTCGGGGACGACCCGCAGCGCCAGAAGGTCACCATCACGAACGGGTCGACGTCCGACGCGATCCTCCTCGGCCCCCTCAACCAGATCGCCGCCGGGGCCGGGTTCCTCCTCCCCGCCGGGCAGAAGCACGAGCCCGAGGTGCAGTCCGGCATCTACGCGTGCACCCTCGCGACCGGGACCCTCGCCGTGGCTATCGGCGTGTGGGTGGAGCGGAACGCCTGACATGCCCTACCCCATCACGGACACTCCTAGTCAGGTCTCGCAGTCCATCACGGGAGCGAGCCTGATCAGCAACGTCGGGACCGAGACTGTCTACCTCGGTCCCGACAGCAGCGTGTCCGCACTCAACTATGAGCTCCAGCTCAGCGCAGGCGCGACCGTCAACTGGAAGGGCAGTGATCTGTGGGCCGTCACCGCGTCCACTCTCGTGTCCTCACTCGGCGTGCAGTACGGAGCGGACACGTCCGTCACGCCCGGTCCGTCGACCGTTGTCAGTAACGCTAACAGCGTGCTGCTCCAACAGATCGATGTGAACACAGGAGTATATTTCTCCACCAACTTTCTCAACATCACGAAGTACAGTACGATCACTATCGTGTTCCGAGGCGTCCCGGGCGGGTTCACGCCTCCCGGAAACACCGCCAACTACTTTAGTGTCTCAGTGTACTTCCAGGAACCTGATATCCTCGGCGGCCAGTTCGAGGAACGTTTCATCGTCCCGGCTGGCGTCAACGGATTTACCAGCGCGCAAGTCGTGCTGCCCGTGCGCGGTCCCGTTCTCGGCATTGACATCGCGGGCGTCGGCCCCCGGGCTGTACGTATCTTCGCGCGGGTCTATGGTTCGACCAACGCACTCGCACCGCAGTACTTCACCTACGGTCAAGGACTTGCGCCTGCCGATCAGGGAAGCAACTACCGTACCGCTCTCTCGGGCACGTGGGGCGCGTCTTTCGGTCCGCTCGCGTCGAATGCTGGAGCGACCTACTTTCCGCCGTCCTGGTCGGGGAACGCAACCCTCGTCCTCGCGAACGGCGTTACTGCGGTGGGAGGGCAGATCAATGTCGAGATGTACACCGCATACGGTACGACGCGCTACCTTGCGGCATTCAGTCTGTCGGTCTCCACCTTCAACACCCTCACTGTTCCTCTGCTACTCCCAGCCGCTCCCATTCAAATCAACGTGCTCAATCAGTCCGCAGCTGCAAACATGTCTGGCGTTATCGGTCTCACCTATCTGAGGAGTTAATCATGATCAACTGGTTCCGCAACTCCACGCACCGCAAGTACGTCTACCGCATCGCCACCGCCGCGTCCCTCGTCGCCGTCGGCTACGGCTGGATTGACTC
This sequence comes from Actinomycetales bacterium, assembly GCA_015655255.1. The sequence goes on from JAATFJ010000054.1 coordinate 2,081, forward strand.
CGGTCAGGCCGACCTCTGGCTCGGGTTCCTCGGCACCGCGCTCGTGACCACCCTCGCTGACGCGAACACCGGAAAGACTGATGATAGTGCCGGAGAGTGAAGAGTGGTCCAACGCCGAGATGGTCCGTGCGCTCAAGCGCATAGAACAGAAGCTCGACATGATACCGACCGCGTATGTCACGCGGGAGGAATGGAAGATGCGCAACGACACCGTCAACGGACGGTTCCAAGACATGGGTCGTGAGATAGGCGACCTGCGCGGAGAGCTCAAGTCCAAGCGCGTGTCATGGACAGCCGTAGGCGCGTTCGTCTTCGCTGGCATCGCCACCGCACTCTCACTCATACAGGCGGTCACCACATGACAATCCTCAACGGGCGACTCCCCGCCAGCATGCTCGCCTACATCCCCGGAACCGGTCAGCGCATCCGCGCCGACCTCGTCCCGCAAACCGTCCGACTCATGGACGCATTCTTCGAACACTTCGACAAGTCCCTGACCATCACAGACGGCTACCGCGACTACGCCGCCCAAGTCCGTGTCAAGGCAATCAAAGGAAAGTACGCCGCCACACCCGGCTACTCCCAGCACGGATGGGGACAAGCCATCGACTTCGGCTCCCGCGTGAACGTCGACAGGTCCGCCGAATTCCGGTGGATGAACGAACACGGCCCCACATACGGGTGGCTCTGGCCCGCCTGGGCATCCGACCACAACCCCGCCAACGGGCAATACGAACCATGGCACCGCGAAGGCGTCTACGTCCCCGCGCCACTCACCCCACTCATCCCCATCCCCGACACCCCGGAAGAGGAAACCATGTCCAGCACCTTCACCGCCACCGGACCCAACGGCCAGACGTGGCTCATCGACGGCGTCTTCAAGCGCCCCATCACCATCCACCAGCGCGACCTCCTGTCCGTCCTCGCGCCCCCCGCCACCGTCCCATGGCTCCAGAACATCACCGAAGACGCACTCGCCGCGTACGCCGACATCGGCGGAGACACGCGCATCACCATCTGACCTGGGAGATGCGCCACACCACGGCCCGCACCTGTTGACACGGTGCGGGCCGTGCGCGTATGCTTGGACATGTCCACAGACGCACACACGAAGGGCAAGACCATGCGAGACTTCCGCATCGGTGACCACGTCACCACCCCCACCCTCACCGCCTGGTCCGGACAGACTGGATTCATCCAGGGCAACGCCGACAGCCCCTACGACTGGGTCATCGACTTCAACGGATCTCCCGTCCCCACCTACGAGCGCGAGCTCCGACACGTCGAGGAGAGCTGACATGTACATCCTCACCTACAGTGCAGGCCGTCACTACGTCTGGACCTACAACGGGACCTACAACGGCCGCCAGAGCCTCACCCTCATCTGGACCGGCACCAACAGCTACCACGACATCCTCACCGTCTTCCACGGCCAGGACGTCGAGTACACCTACTACCCCGGGCGGTGAGAGACATGAACATCGGAGACACCGTCATCGTACGCAACATCCGCGGATCCTGCGAGAAGTGGGCAGGTGTACAAGGTATCATCGTCCGCAAGAACAACGGCGGATGGAGCGGAGAGATCGACTACTTTGTCAGCTTCCCCAGCTACCCCGCACCCGTCCCCTTCGCGGACTGGGAACTCATCCCCAAAGAAGACCCCATGGCAGAATGGTTTAGCACCCCCCACTAACCCCAAGGAGGCGTCATGAACACGAAGAGCATTGAGCAGATCAGGGCTGAGCGTAAGATTGCTCGCGCTGCACAAAAGGAAGCAGACCTCCGGGCTGTCGCCTACGCTAAGGCACACCCCCTCACCACAGAAGAGCGAGAGAACCTGGCCCGGGCTCTCCGTGGCCTGATCGCCCCCCCAACCCCCACCCCCACAACCCCGCCAGTCCCAAACCCCACC
>JAATFJ010000016.1 GCA_015655255.1 Actinomycetales bacterium
CGCCGCCACGGCCGCCGAGACCGATGAAGTTCATGTCGTCGGAGAGGTGATAGCTCTGCCCCTCGCTCGTGTCGACGTCATCGCGGATGATGTACGGCTCCACGACGACCTTCTGACCGGGAGCCAGGTCGGTGATGCCCTCGCCCACGGCGCTGATCGTTCCCGAGAACTCGTGACCGAGGACCACGGGTGCTGACTCGCCGGAAATGGGGTGCGGATGACCTGCCGGCGGCACGAAGATCGGCCCCTCCAGGTACTCGTGCAGATCCGTTCCGCAGATGCCGCACCACGCGACATCGATGGCAACGGTTCCTGGCTGAAGCTCCGGTTCGGGGATGTCTTCGATCCGGATGTCCTTACGGTCGTAGTACCGTGCGGCCTTCATTTTTTGGCTCCTTCTGAGGGGGTCCTCCCTCGCCATAATTCTACCGCTCTACGGGGTTTTTCGAGGGCGTCAGAGGGCCCAGCCAGGCGCTCGCCGCGGTGGCATGAGCGGACTCCGGATCGCTGGGATGGAAGGCCCCCGCGAGCACATCCCGGTAGAGCCGGGAGAGCTCGTTCCTGGTGAAGTACGCACTGCCGCCGGCGACGAAAACGGCCTCGTCGACGACGTGCTTCGCCATCGCGATCGCCCGGTGCTTGACGCCGGAGAGGAGCGAGAACCAGCGGGCGCCGTGGTCGGTGAGATCGTCCACATCGCGGGCGAGGGAGGAGATCTGCGGGGGCAGCGCGTCGTACGCGATCACCATATCGGCGACGCGCCAGCGGATGTCGGGATCCTCGCTGTAGGTTGTGCCGCTCTTCTTCGAGGTACGGGTCTTCGCGGTCGCGACGGCAAGGTCGAGGGCGCGGCGCGCGATGCCCGTGTAGACGGAGGCGAGAAGGAGCTCGAAGACCGAGAAGATCCCGAAGACGATGGGGTCGGAGGAGGGGCCGGGGGCGATGCGGCGCACGATGTGCTCGGGCGCGGCGAGAGCCCCGGAGAGCGTCGTCGTCCGGCTTTGCGTCGCGCGCATGCCGAGGGTGTCCCAGTCGTCGCTCGTCGTGACAGCGTCGGTGCGATCGATGAAGGCGAAGACGAGTTTCGGATCCTCGGGGTCGGAATTATCGAGACCGTGCAGACCGAGTCGGGTCCACACGGGTGCGAGGGAGGTGAAGATCTTCGTACCGGTGAAGGCGTAGCCGCCGTCTGGCTGCGGAACGGCGGCGGTGTCGCTGTCGAAGAGCACGAGGTCGTTGCCCGCCTCGCTGATGCCGAAGGCGAAGACCTCTCCCGCCACGGCGCCGTCCTGGACGAACTCCAAACCGGGCACGCCGCGGTCGCTCAACACCTTCGCCACGCCCGTCCAGACGAGGTGCATGTTGACGGCGAGCGCCGTCGCGGGTGCCGCCCCCGCCAGGCGCTGCTGGAGGAGCGCGGCCTCGGCGAGGCCGAGACCGAGCCCGCCGCGCTCCTGCGGCACGAGGATGGAGAGGTAGCCCGCGGTGCGCAGCTCCTCCAGGTCATCGGTGGGGAAGGTGTTCTCGCGGTCGTGGATCGGGGCGCGCTCGCGGATGCGGGCGAGGAGATCATCGGGCAGGACGGATGCGGGATCGAACGCGGTCATGGCGGGGCCTCCGGAGAAGAACGGTTCTTCCAGCCTACGGAGCGCTGCGGCTCCGAGCACTTCCCCTGCACAATCTGGTTTTTCGGGAAATGAGTCGGACGTCCTCCCCTGGAGTTCTGAGACGTGTGCCTGCTCGATACGAACATCCTCTCCGAGACTCGGCGGCCGAAGCGGGCGAACCCGGCGTCGTGGAGTGGCTGGATTCCGTGGAGGAGAGTCTGCTCTTCATGAGCGTGACGACCGACTACGAACTGGAAGTCGGTGTGCTGGCGAAATAAAGGCAGGGGCAGGGGCAGGGGGCGCGCGATCGCCGGTGGCTTTCGGGATGGCGAGCGATGCTGGGAGAGCGGATTCTTCCGATCGCACCGGAGATCATGCGTCTGTGCGCCGGACTCAACGTGTCCGATCGGCGCCCCTTCGCCGACTCCCTGATCGCTGCTACGGCGTTGCAGCGGGGCTTCGTGATGGTCACCCGTAACGAGCAGGACTTCGCGATCCCCGGACTTGCTGTCTTGAACCCGTTCTCCTGAGCGGCCGTGTTCCGAGGCGTTAGTCGAGCGGCGGCATATCCGCGGCGATCGCGAGTACGCGTTCCGCCGCGCGGTGCCCGGCGGAGAGCCGCTGTTCGAGCGGGAGGCCGTCCAGTGTCGCGGCGAGGAAGCCGGAGGCGAAGGCGTCTCCCGCGCCGACCGGTTCGACCACATCGACGACGGGGGCGGGGACGAACACCAGTGCCGCGTCGCCCCCGAAGGCCGTCGCCCCCACATCGCCGTCCTTCACGACGAGGAGGGCGCAGTCGGGGAGGAAGGCGCGGATGTCCTCCGCCGTCGCCGTGCCCCAGATCCTCTCCGCTTCGTCACGCCCGACGAAGGCGAGATCGGCGGCGCCGGCGAGTCGCGCGAGCGTCACGGCGGCCTCTTCCTGGCTCCACAGCACACGTCGGTCGTTGACGTCAAAGGAGACGAGCGCTCCCGCCGCACGAGCCGTGGCGAAGAGCTCCTCCACCATCCCCCGGCAGGAGGAGGAGAGAGCGGGGGTGATACCCGTGGTGTGCACGATCTTCACCCCGGCGAGCCGCTCGGCGTCGAGAAAGCCGGGTCCCATGTGCGACGCGGCGGATCCGCGGCGGTAGTAATAGACCGACGAACCCTCTGCGCCGGGATCCTTGAACATCACCCCCGTGGGGAGCGTCCCGTCCTGCTCCACCCACAGGTCGACACCGCGTCGGTCCAGCTCCGCGACGATGCGTGCGCCGAGCGGATCGGCGCCGAGTCGGGAGGCCCAGGCGGTGCGGTGACCGGCGGCGACGAGCCCGGCGGCGACGTTGGATTCCGCACCCGCGAGTGAGAGCGAGGCGGCGTGCGCCGAGGAGAGGGCGCCGTCCGTCGGAGTGACGAGGATCATCGTCTCGCCGACGCAGACGACATCGGGGATGACGGATGAGGTGTTCATGAGGGGGTGACCGCCACGGGTTCGGTGTCCGGATAGGGGCTGGGATCGCGATGACGCAGATCGGGGAAGGCGTGGACGAAGACGACAGAGGCGATGACGCCGGCGGCGGCGAAGAGCGCGGCGGCGAGGTAGGCCCCCCGGGCATCGCCTGCACCATCGACGAGGAAGCCGGCGACGGCGGATCCGGTGGCCGCGCCGATGAGCTGGCCGGTGCCCGCCCAGCCGAAGGCCTCGGCCGTCTCGCTGAACTTCACGCTCGCCGTGGTGATCGCAAAGAGCACGGCGAGGGCGGGGGCGATACCGATGCCGGCGAGAAGGAGGGTTCCGCCGAGCCAGAAGATGTTGAGCGACACCATCGTCAGAGCGAGCCCCACCGCGACCACGGCGAGCCGACGCGCCATTGCCCAGGGTCCGATCGGGACATGACCGAAGGCGAGACCACCGGCGAGCGAGCCGACGGAGAACACCGCGAGCACGAGACCGGCCTCGATGCTGCCATGCTCGAAGGTCGCGACGACACCGACCTCGACCGCGGAGCAGGCGCCGATGAGAAGGAACCCGATGACGGTGGCGAGCAGCACGGGAGGTTTGAGGAGGACGCGCCCGAGGGCCCTGCGGCTGCGCGGGATGCGCACGCGGCCCACCTCGGGGGAGAAGACAAACCAGCTGCCGCCCAGGACGAGGATGATCGCGACGAGCAACAGACCCTCTGTCGTTCCCACCTGGGTGGAGACGAGGGTGATGACGACGGGCGCGAGGATCCAGATGATCTCCTGCAGCGAGGCGTCCAGAGAGAAGAGCGGCGTCAGCTGCGAGGAATTGACGAGTTTTGGATAGATGGTGCGCGCGGCGGACTGCACGGGCGGAGTGGACGCTCCCGCGATGAAGCCCAGTCCCATGTATCCCGCGACGGGGAGGGGGATGAGGGCGAGTCCCGTGACGGCGACGACGCAGACGGAGAGGGTGAGGAGGAGCACGCGGCGCATCCCCCAGGCGCCCATCCATCTGCTCGTGACGGGGCCGGCGACGGCCTGCCCGATCGAGGTCGCCGCGAGCACGAGACCGGCCGATGCGTAGGAGCCGGTGCTCTGCTCGACGTGCAGCAGGATCGCCAGCGAGGCCATCCCGTTGGGGAAGCGCGCCGTGAGCTGTGCCGCGATCATGCGTCCCACTCCGGGGGTGCGAAGAAGGTCCCGATATCCAGCCACCAGACAACGGTACCGGGCTCCTGCGGCGGGGTGCCAGAGCGAGTCGATCGCGACACGTCGCGACACGCCGAAGATGCTTGTCCACAGAAAAATCGATGTCCGACCCCGGGGGTAGTGTCCGGCTTGTGGATGGTTTCCTCCGGGGCCTCCGAGAACCGCGGAACGGTGCGCTTATCGTGCTCCGCCGATGCGCGTCGGACTGTGGATAAAACGGTGGAGAAGCTGTGCTCTGGCGGTGGATAACGGTGGAAAACTACACGGATGTAACTACTACCCCTTGTGGTTACCCTCGGTGTCCGTCCCTATATGTAGTATTGAACTCCCGGCGGGGGGACTGCCAGACAAGAGAATTTCCGAGGGGAAGAGAACATGTCGATCACCGTTTACACCAAGCCTTCGTGCGTACAGTGCAACGCCACCTACCGTGCCCTCGATGCGAAGGGCATCGAGTACGAGGTCCACGACGTCTCCGAGGACGCAGTGGCGCTCGAGCAGGTCAAGGCGCTCGGCTACCTGCAGGCTCCCGTCGTCGTCACGGACGAGGACAATTGGTCCGGTTTTCGTCCCGATAAGATCGCCGAGCTCGCCGCGCGCCTCGCGTAATCGGCGGATGAGAAAGCGGGGGAGTGATGACTCTCACAGCGACCGACGCGCCGCTTCTCGTGTTTTTCTCGAGCATCTCGGGGAACACCGCACGTTTCGTTGAGAAGCTGGGTCTTCCGGCCCAGCGCATTCCTCTCCACCGCAACGACGCAGAGCTCGTCATCGACGAACCCTTCGTCCTCGTCACTCCGACCTACGGCGGGGGGCAAGGGCGCGGTGAAGAGCGGGGAGCCGTCCCCAAGCAGGTGATCCGGTTCCTCAACGACGAGCGCAACCGACGCAATATCCGCGGGGTGATCTCTGCGGGAAACACGAATTTCGGCGCGGCCTACTGCCTCGCCGGTGACATCATCAGCCGCAAGTGCCAGGTGCCGCACTTGTACCGGCTAGAACTCTTCGGCACACAAGAAGACGTAGATCGCGTGAGCGACGGATTGGAAAAATGGTGGAAGCTGCACTGACGGAACAGGTGGGGTTCAAGAACAACGCTGCCTACGAGGGGATGGATTATCACGCCCTCAATGCAATGCTCAACCTCTACGACGCGGATGGGAAGATCCAGTTCGACGCCGATAAGCGCGCCGCACGCGAGTACTTCCTTCAGCACGTCAATCAGAACACGGTGTTCTTCCACTCCCTCGAGGAGCGCCTGGATTACCTCGTGGAGAAGGAATACTACGAGCCCGGTGTCATCGCGAAGTATGACTTCGACTTCATCAAGGAGCTCAACAAGCTCGCCTACTCGAAGAAGTTCCGCTTCGAGACCTTCCTCGGCGCGTTCAAGTACTACACGAGCTACACGCTCAAGAC
>JAATFJ010000202.1 GCA_015655255.1 Actinomycetales bacterium
CCCCTCCGTACAGGAAGTTGATGAGGTTCATGACTCCGAAGCCTCTTCCGTGAAGAAGGCGCATGGGGATGAACGGCGCGCTGGCGTACTTCGTGTGGAGGAGGAACAGCACGAGGGCGACGACGGCCACCGCCTCTGGCGCGAGGAATCCGGCGCTCAGGAGTTTTGCGCCGCCACCGAGGTATGTGATGCCGAACATCGCGGACAGGATCAGGATGCCCAGAAGCGCCACTCCGTACACGTCGACTGCTCCGCCCGGCTTCGGCTGGCTGCGCGGGATGAAGATGAGCCCGAGCACGATGAGCACTATCCCGATCGGGACGTTGACGAGAAAGATTCCTCGCCACGACCAGCCCGTCACGAAGATGCCGCCGAGAATCGGCCCGACGATCCCTCCGATCGGGAAGATGCTGGCGAACATTCCGAGCGCGCGGTCGCGGTTGCGTCCGAAATGGTCGCCGACGATGCCGGTCGCCGACGGCAGGAAGGCGCCGCCGCCGATCGCCTGGACCCCGCGCAATGCCACGAGCACATAGATGTTGTCGGCGAGTCCGCAGCACAGCGATGCCGTCGTGAAGAGGATCGCGGCGAGGATGAAGATCCTCTTCCTGCCATACATGTCGCTGAGCTTTCCGGCGAGGGGCATGACCAGGATCTGGCCGAGAGCGTAGATCGTGATGATCCAGCCGCTCCACTCGATTCCCGAGTGCAGTTCCCGTTGAATCGTCGAGAGCGCAGTCGCCACGATCGTCTGGTCGACCGAGGCCATGAAGAGCGCCATGGCGACGATGAAGAAGACGAGGCCGCGCCCCGGAAGCGCGTCGTGGCCGGTCGGGGGCGCTTCGACGGCAGCGCCCTCGACCTCCAGCGGAGCGAGGGCGGGCAGCGCCCGTCCCATCCGCTTCCGACCATTGCGCTGAGAGGGCATGCGGTGCCAGTGACCTTCGGACTACGTTGCTAGTTTGGAGAGAGTTCGGGTCTCATGCAGTGATCCCACGATACATTGCTTGCTGGCAGGCAAGTAAACCACTGGCCGGGAGGACGGGGAAGAACCAATGGACATCGATGCCGTTGTGCGTCTGCGGATCGCGATCATCCGGCTGGCTCGACAGTTCAATGCGTCGGCCACGGGAGAAGGACTGTCGCCTTCGCAGGCGTCGGTGCTCGGGGTCATCTCGGGCCGTGGCCCGCTCAGCCTCGCCCGGCTGACCGAGATCGAGGGTCTGCATCCGACCATGGTGTCTCGTGTCGTCGGTTTCCTCGATGAGGCCGGGCTCATCCGCCGGGCGCCGAGCGCACAGGACCTGCGCGTCGTCATGGTCGAAGCCACACAGGAGGGGCGGGCGGCGAACGAGCGCATCAAGGCCGAGCGCGCCAAGGTGGTGTCGGACTGCCTCGATCGGTTGTCGGAGAACGATCGCGAGGCGATCGTGACGCTGCTGCCCGCCCTCGAGGCGTTGGCCGGAGAACTGAGGTCAGACCGATAGGGGTGTATCTCGCCATCCCCCATCCGTGACTTGCAGGTTTGGGTCCTTAAGAGAGCCTCAGAAGGACCCAAACCTGCAACTCACGGAAGGAGGGCGAAGAAGGGGGAGGGGAGTCAGGGCGTGCGCAGGCGGTAGAAGAAGAAGGGGATGGCGGAGAGCAGGCAGCTCGCGGCCGGCACGATCGTGATCGACAGGAAGACCGTGTCCTGCATCTGCGGCGTGACGAGCACCCCGTCCTGGTATCCGGCGATCACGACGAAGAGACCGAACGCGAGCACCGCGAGCCCAGCCATGATCTTCGACACGAAGGTGAGCGTCGCGAACGAGATGCCGTCGTTGCGCACGCCGGTGCGTCGCTCCGCGTCATCCACCGCGTCGGCGATCATCGTCGCCTGCACCACCAGGAAGATGCCGAGGGTCAGGCCGGTGAGGAAGATGAAGACCATGATCGAGACGAGGCTCCTGAACCCGGCGAAGTACATGCCGACGTAGAGCACGGCGCCGACCAGCGAGCTCACGATCACGAGTCGCCTGGCGGTCAACACCCGCAGGAGCAGCGGCGTGAGGAACGCGGAGAGCACGAGCCCGACGATGATGGCAGCGCCGATGTACGTGAAGTATGCCGGATCGCCGAATGCGATCACGGCGAAGACGGCGCCGCCCGCCTGCACGATGTTGCGCCCGAATCCGAGCACGGAGCCGAGCAGCACCATGAGCAGCGGGGTGTTGCGGAACAGCCCTCCGAACAGCTGCCGGAAGGTGAGTCTGGTGCGCGCCTCCGTCACGCGCTCGCGGCCGAAGAAGAAGGCGAGCAGATAGAGCCCCATCCCGACGATCGCGGTCAGGAACACCGCTCGCGACCATCCGCTTCCCGTCGTCTTCGTGGCGAAGCTCAGCCACGTGGCGAGGAACGGCATGCCGAGCGTCGCGAGCCCGAGCGAGATCGCGCCGAACGCGCGCACGTTGGAGACCACCCGATTGCGCATGACGGGGTCGGGGAACGCGGAGCCGATGAGTGCCCAGAGCGGCACATCGCAGACTGTGTACACGATGCCCCAGACGAGGTAGATCACGCTGAA
>JAATFJ010000369.1 GCA_015655255.1 Actinomycetales bacterium
CCGTAGTTCACGTCGAGCACGCCGATTCCGCGGCTCGTATAGAACGCGATCGTCGATGAGGCAGCGCCCGCGACATGAGCGGTCGGGCCACCATGCACGAAGACGACATAGGGGGCGAGCTCGTCTGGGTCGAGATCCGCTTCGGGATTGACCGGGGCATAAGCGAACGCGTGAACGCGCCCGTGCACTCCCTCCACGGAGAGGTGCCGTGCGGCAGGCATCCACTGCGGGTCGAGCGGAGCACCCCCGCGGATCGTCGTGATCTCTCCGCTGTCGGCGTCCACGCACCACAGCCCCGCGGAGACGCGCGATCCGATGCCGGTCACGAGGACGCGGCTTCCCTCGACATGTTCGATGCTCAGCTGCGCGTCGGCGGGAAGGGCGAGCTCGTGCACCTCATCCTCGTTCCGGATGAGGACGAGCGCGTCGTCCCCCTCGGTGCGCACGGCAAGGATTCGTCGGTCGTCGAGCGGCTGATACCAGCGGGTTCCGAGCACCCAGAGTCCGCCGCCCGTGTCCGCATCGGTCGAAGCGATGCGTGTCGGCAGCCCATCGACGGTGAGGGAGTGGATGTTCCACCGCCCCGTCGGATCGTCGAGGTAGAGGAGTGTGCCATCCGCACGCCATTCCGGCTGCAGCGCCGCCGTGGTCCGCACGGGCGTGACCGCCGCATGCCCGCGCGAGGCGACACGGAGCGCCGCATCGTCCCACGGCATGCGGCGACCGTCCCATTCCACCCAGGCCAGGCGCGTCCCATCCGCGGAGACCGTCGGATGAGCGAAGAATCCGGGACCCTCCGCGTGCACGACGAGAGCCTGGGTGTCCTCCGCCGCAGATCCATCCACGGGGATCTCCACGATCGCGCGCAGATGCGGGGTGCGGGTGAGGTCCTCGCGGACGGCGAGGAGGCGATGGTGCTGCCAGCGCAGTCCTCCATAGCGGGGGCCTGCGGGCGTGAGTGCGATGGGCTCGGCACCGCGATCGAGGCGGCGCACGCGCTGATCCCGCGCATCCACGAAGAACAGCGTGCCGTTGGCAGTCGCCTCCCATGCGCCTCCGCCGTATTCGTGCACGCGCGAACGCGCGTTCCACGGCGCGGGAAGGAGCACCGCCCCGGAGGAATTGCGCACCGTGACCCGGCCACCCTCCTCCGGCACCGATTCTCCCCACCAGATCTCCTCGCCGACGAAGCGGGCGCCGTCGATCCGCGGCGAAGACGACGCGACGCGGGCCGCGGAGTAGGGGGAGGGCCAGGAACCGGCGGGCTGTGTCATGCTTCGAGCGTAATCGTGACCACCGACACCGGCCTCCGCGATCACCACGCTCCTGCTGAGCCACCCACCTCTCGCCGAGCCACCCACCTCTCGCCGAGCCACCCACCTCTCGCCGAGCCACCCACTTCTCGCTGAGCCACCCACTCTTTTGCGCTGATAACTGGGTGGCTCGAAAGCAACTGGGTGGTTCGGCAGAGGAGGGGCAGGCATGAACCGCCCCGCTCGAACACGAGAAAGTTTCGGCAGGTCGCCCTCCGCGGAGGGCGACCACCACCTCACCCCGGCAAAGACCCGGTAACGATGTCGTCAGACTGCGCGAAGGACCGCGACAACCTTGCCGAGGACGACCGCCTCATCGCCGAGGATCGGTTCGAAGGCAGAGTTGCGCGGGAGCAGCCAGGTGTGCCCGTCCCGGCGGCGGAAGGTCTTGACGGTGGCCTCGCCGTCGAGCATGGCGGCGACGATCTCGCCGTTCTCCGCGGTGTTCTGGGTGCGGATGACGACCCAGTCGCCATCGCAGATCGCCGCATCGATCATGGATTCGCCGGACACGTTGAGCATGAACAGCTCGCCCTTGCCGACGAGCTGCCGGGGGAGAGGGAAGATCTCCTCCACCTGCTGATCGGCCGTGATCGGCACTCCAGCGGCGATCCGACCGACGAGCGGCACCATGGCCGCATCGCCGACGGGTGTCGCAGCGTCGGCGGGGTTCTCCGCCGTGGTGCCGGGCAGGTCGATGAGAACCTCCATGGCGCGCGTCTTGCCCGGATCGCGGCGGAGGTAGCCGCTGAGCTCGAGCTGACCGAGCTGGTGGGTCACGCTGGAGAGCGACTTCAGCCCCACCGCGTCGCCAATCTCGCGCATGCTCGGCGGATAGCCGTATTTCGCGATGGAGGTCTGGATGACCTCAAGGATCGCCATCTGCTTGGCGCTGAGCGTCTTGCGTCGGCGCGTGCGAGGGGACTCGTTCTCGGTGGCGGCGGTCTCGCTCATGGTGCTCCTCAGATGGGCCATTTCCCGGCGGCGATTCGAATGTCGGTGGTCCGTGGTGGGGTGTTGTTATCGAAACCGTATCCGATAAAACCGCCGATCTGGAAGATCTGTTCGAGCGTGTCGGCCGTTTTTCGAATTGTGTTTCGAAGAAGTCTTGACAGATGTTCGAACTCGAAGATATATTCGGAACGTAGCTTCGCATCCTGCCCTCCCGGCCGAGAGCGGAATGCGAAGCTCCACCCCTGACCTAGAGGACACCATCATGAGCAGCATCACCATCACTCCGGCTTTCGCTTCTCCTCTGCCCGCGACGCGGCTTCGGATGACGGCGCGCGGACGTCGTGTCTTGCTCGCGCTTGCGGCGATTCCTCTCGCCGGTGGCATCGCCCTCGCCGCCCTGGGTGGCGGTTCGGCCCTCGCGTCCGGAGCACAGGGAGCCACGGCGGCGTCCTTCGATACGGTCACGGTGCTTCCCGGCGATACTCTGTGGGGCATCGCGGCGGAGATCGCGCCCGAGGCCGACCCTCGCACGGTCGTCGACGCGCTGGAAGAGCTCAACGGCCTCCGCGGTGGAGTCCTCCCGGTGGGGACGACGTTGTCCATCCCGCTGGAGTACGCCGACTGAGGCGGCCTCCCGCGCACGGAGGTCCTAGCATGGGAAGGGTGACGGTTTCTCTCGACGACTTACCTCTTCGCGACGATCTGCGCGGGCTCACTCCGTATGGGGCCCCACAGGCTCCGCTGCCGGTTGCCCTCAACGTCAACGAGAACACGCATCC
>JAATFJ010000216.1 GCA_015655255.1 Actinomycetales bacterium
CGGCACCCCGCGCGCGGCGATCGCGTGCTCGTCCCCCGCACCGTCGGCGAGCATGACGCGCAGCATCGCCCGGCGCAGCGCGAGCTTCGCGCGGTGCGAGAACGTCCAGATCGCGGGAACCGAACGGCCCATCTCCTGCTCGAGGTCCTGCGGCTTGCGCCCCTCGATCACGGTGTGCAGGATGATCCGCTGCTGGTCGGGAGCCAGCTGATCGAGCGCCTTCCGCACCCACGTCATCTCCTGGTGGAGATCGATGCGCGACACCGTGTCGACGAACGCCGGGGCGTTCGTCTCCTCCAGCACGCCGACGCGTGCGCTGGGGGAGCGCATCGTGCTCGCGAGCTGGTTGCGCATCGATGTCGTGATGTAGCCGAGTGCATTCGTGTCGGGCCCCTTGCCCGCCGCCCACTGCGCGAGGACGCGGGAGAGCGCCTCGGCAAGCAGATCGTCCGCATCGGCGCGGCCATAGGCGATGTTCCGCGCTGCCGCGGCGAGGCGGGGCAGGTAGAGAGCGAAATACTCCGTCGCCGCATCGCGATCACCCTCGCGGATCCGTGCGATGAGGTGCGCATCGCGCTCTGCGGCGGCCGAAGGGCGCGTGTCGTCGTGGGTCATCGAATCTTCCATCGTCTTCGCCTCGGGGTGAGCGGAGGGGAATGAGCGGGTGATCTTTGGAGGTGGTGTGTGCAGGAAAGTGTAAGGAGTCGCGGGGTGCCACGTCTTATGTGCGTCCTAATTTTAAGAGCACGCATCGAGTCCCCGCTCCCCGCACCGGTTTGCCCTGGTTCTCTCGCGTGTTCCAAGCCTGGAGAGATCACGTGATGACCACCCCTCAGCTGCGTGCCCGTCGCGGCCTTTCGCGACTCCTTGTCGTCGCAGCCGCCGCCGTCGGCCTCACTGTACCCGTATCGTCCGCCGTGGCGAGCATCGGCGACCCGACGGTGAGCACGACGCCCAGCGCCGTGACCTCGATCGCCGCGACCCAGGGCAAAGCCCAGGGCTCCGGGCTATGGGGATACGTGGGGGATGTGGAGACGCGGTCGAACGACTTCGTCTTCAACTACGGCGTCGCACTGAGCCCCGCGGACGGATCGCTCTGGGTGGCGGACAGCGCGAAGTACGTCTACTCCTTCGGAGGCTTCTACCTGGGGGACTCCCGCGTCCTCCACTACGAGCTGTCCGACACCGCGGACTGGTCCATCGGCCAGTACGCGGGAGACGGCACGTACGCGGCTGCTCCCGCCGCGGGAACGAACGAGGGGGTGGGCGCGAACTTCCAGACACTCTCCCAGGCCACGATCCTCAACGGCACGACCCTTCCGAACGGCGAGTTCGGCGGCGCCCGCGGCATCACCGTCGACGACGACGGCACAGCATGGGTGCTCGACCCGGACTTCGCGCTCAGCGCGGTGACGAACACGAAGACCGCCGTTCGTCTCCTCAAAGCCGACAACACCGAAGGGGACTCGTTCGGAACGGGACTGGGCTGGGCGAACCGCAACGACCCTCTGCACTTCGACTACCCCGTCGGCATCGCACGCACCGAATCCGAGACGATGCTCATCACGAGCCAGTACCCGGAGCTGCTCAAGGAGTACGCGAGTGACGGCACCTTCATCCGGAACATCAATCTGCATCAGTCGGCGGGAACGGCGTATGTGGCAGATTCGGGGGGTCGCTCCCCCTACGCGGTGGCAACGGATCCGACGACGCCAGAGAACGACGCCCTCGTCGGCTACATCGATCCCGGCAACGGCAATGCCAGCTTCATCGAGCGCATCGACCTCGATACCTGCACAACGGAGTCCACGTCCAACCCCGCGGGTTCTTCGATCGACCGCTGCGCCGTGCTGGACACCATCGGCCTCGGCACCCTCGCCAACGGCAACGGCGACAACAGCACCCCTTCTGCGGTTACCTTCACCCTCCAGGTGGATCCCCTCACCCGCTGGCGCGTGATCACGCGCATGCCCAAATTTTTTCTCCAGCAGGACTGGAGCTTCGCCATGACGCTGGACGAGTGCTCCCTCGCGGACCTGCCCACGCAGCGTAAGGAGAAAAACTGGCCCACGGTGGAGGTGCTGCAGTTCGACAGGTATCCCCTGAACCACGAGCGCCTGCTGGCCGTCTCCGCTCCGGATGAGCTGGGGACGCTCGGCTGGCTGTCCCGGCTCACGGACGTCTGGCAG
>JAATFJ010000222.1 GCA_015655255.1 Actinomycetales bacterium
AGGGCACTGGACGATCCTCACCGGCTGCCGGAAGGGCAGCGTGCGACGGGGTCTCGCCGCGGGAGATGCGCAGGCCCCCCTCCGCAGGCTCATCGATCTCTTCGGTCAGGACCACGTGGCCGTCGAGCTCATCGACCACGGGGATCCGCTCGACAGCACGA
Source organism: Actinomycetales bacterium (assembly GCA_015655255.1). The sequence continues at coordinate 162 of JAATFJ010000222.1, forward strand.
GGAACGACGCCCTCGCCACCCTCGCCGCCGCGCATCGGCTCCCCATCGTGGCCACGAACAACGTCCACTACGCGGTGCCGGAGCGCGCCCCGCTCGCCGAGGCCGTCGCGGCGGTGCGGGCCGTGCGCGGACTCTACGACCTCGACGGCTGGTTGCCCGCACACGCCTCCGCCCATCTCCGCAGCGGCGCAGAGATGACCGCGCGATTCTCCCGCTACCCGGGGGCGATCTCCCACGGCCTCGCCCTCGCCGCCGACTGTGCCTTCCCCCTCCGCCGCGCCCGCCCCGCGCTCCCTCGCCAGGAGTTCGCGGACGGGCGGACGCCCATGAGCCACCTGCAGTCGCTCGTCTGGGATGCCGTGCCCCGGCTCTATCCGCACCTCGATGCGGAGGGCCGCGCGCGGATCGAACGAGAGCTGCGCGTCATCGAGGAGAAGGACTTCCCCGGCTACTTCCTCATCGTGCACGGCATCGTCGAGGAAGCGCGCCGCCGCAGGATCCTCTGCCAGGGCCGGGGATCGGCCGCGGCGAGCGCCGTCTGCTACCTCCTCGGCATCACGGCCGTGGACCCCCTCCTCTATGACCTCCCCTTCGAACGATTCCTCGCCACGACACGGGAGGAGGAGCCGGATATCGACGTGGACTTCGATTCCGACCGCCGCGAGGAGATCATCCAATGGGTCTATGGGGAGTACGGGCGGGAGCGTGCGGCGCAGGTCGCCACCGTCATCCAGTACCGCCCGAAGAACGCCGTGCGCGATATGTCCCGTGCCCTCGGCTACGCGCCGGGGCAGCAGGACGCCTGGTCGCGGCAGGTGGACGGCTGGGGCAGCGAGATCCTTCCCTCGAAGGGGCACGACATCCCCGATGCGGTCCTGGAGTATGCGGGAGAACTCCTCTCCGCGCCCCGTCATCTCGGTATCCACTCGGGCGGAATGGTGCTCACCGCACGCCCCGTGGGCGAGGTGGTGCCCGTCGAGCATGCCCGGATGCCCGGTCGCACCGTCATCCAGTGGGACAAGGACGACGCCGCCTGGATGGGGCTGGTGAAGTTCGATCTGCTCGGCCTCGGGATGCTCGCGGCCCTGCAGCACTGCTTCGACCTCATCACCACGTCCACGGGCGAGACCTGGTCGCTGCAGAACCTCCCGAAGGAGGAGGCCGCCGTCTACGACATGCTCTGCCGGGCGGACTCCATCGGTGTCTTCCAGGTGGAGTCCCGCGCACAGATGGGGTTGCTCCCCCGGCTACAGCCCCGGCGGTTCTACGACCTCGTCATCCAGATCGCGCTCATCCGTCCCGGCCCTATCCAGGGAGGCGCCGTGCATCCCTTCGTGCGCAGAAAGCTCGGCCAGGAGGAGGTCGCCTACGCACACCCCGAGCTCGAACCGATCCTGAAGCGCACCCTGGGTATCCCCGTCTTCCAGGAGCAGCTCATCCAGATGGCGAAGACCCTCGGCGACTGCACGGCCGACGAAGCCGATCTGCTGCGGAGGGCGATGGGGTCCCAGCGTGGAGAGGAGAAGATCGAGCGGATCCGCGACAAGCTCTATGCGGGCATGGCCCGTCGTGGGTTGCACGGCGAGGATGCCGACCACATCTACGCCCAGATCCAGGCCTTCGCGAACTTCGGCTTCGCCGAATCCCATTCACTCTCCTTCGCCCTGCTCGTCTACGCCAGTTCCTGGCTCAAGCTGCACTATCCGGCGGCGTTCCTCGCGGGGCTTCTTCGTTCCCAGCCGATGGGCTTCTACTCCGCAGCGACGCTTACCGCCGACGCCCGGCGTCACGGCGTGGACGTGCGCCGCCCCGATCTCTTGGCCTCCGCGGCCACGCCCGTGCTGGAGGCGCGCGGGGAGGCGACGACGCCGACCGGCCTGGACTCCTGCCTCACCCGGCCGCAGCCCCCCACGGGCGAATTCCGTCCGGATGATCCGGACCACTCGTCCGCACATCGTCGGGACGGCGCCTTCGCGGTGCGCCTGGGTCTCGGCGATGTGCGCGGAATCGGGATGCCGATGGCGGAGAGGATCGTCGCCGAGAGGGAGGAGAACGGACCGTTCCGGGATCTGCACGACCTGGTCCGGCGCACTGATGCGACCGCCGCGCAGCTCGAGGCGCTCGCCACGGCCGGGGCCTTCGACAGTCTGGGGATCTCCCGGCGCGAGGGGATCTGGCTCGCCGGGAGCGCCGCGGAGGATCGTGCCCGCTTCCTCCCCGGGACGACGCTCGCCGTGCAGCCGCCGCTGTTCACCGACCCGTCGAGCTACGAGCGTCTTTCCGCCGACCTCTGGGCAACGGGTGTCTCCACGGACGATCACCCCATGGCGCACTTCCGTTCCGTGCTCTCCGCCCGGGGGATTCTCCGTTCGGATGCCCTGAGGACGCATGAGGTGCGGCGGCGCATCGAGGTCGCCGGTCTCGTGACCCATCGTCAGCGTCCGGCGACGGCCTCGGATATCACCTTCCTCAATCTGGAGGACGAATGCGGCCTCATGAACATCATCTGCTCGGCGGGCGTCTGGGCCCGGTATCGAAGGGTCGCCCGAGACTCCCCTGCGCTCATCGTCCGCGGCATTCTGGAGCGGTCCGAAGAGGGCGTCATCAATCTCCTCGCGGACGCCTTCGCGGATCTGCAGACCGGCCTCGCGCACCGCTCCCGGGATTTCCAATGAGACCGCGAACCGTGCGATCCGGCCCGCAAACAGTACGCCCCGGCCCGCGGGGGACCCGACCCGGCTTACAGCAAACCCGACCCGCCCCGCGGAGTATCCGACCCGGCTTTCAGGAGATCCGGCCCGCCCCGCGGGGGGTCTGACCCGGCTTTCAGGAGAAGGTCTGGTCCAGGGCGGCGAAAAGATCGGCGCGGAGGTCGGCGACGTCCTCCAACCCCACTGACAGGCGCAGGTGCCAGTATCTGCGGAACGGCTCCGGGTATGCCGCGACGCGCGGACCTTCCGTGCCCACGTGCACGATGAGCGATTCATCGTGGCCGAGCGACACCGCCGAGGTGATGAGCCGCAGCTGCGAGACGAAGCGGTTCTGGGTGTCGGAATCGCCGTCGACGGCGAAGGCAAGCATCGCACCGAAGCCTCGGCCGCCGAACTGACGCGCGGCGACCTCGTGCTGCGGGTGAGAGGCGAGTCCTGGATAGGCGACGAAGGCGATGCGTGGGTCCTCCTCCAGCGCCGCGGCGAGCACAGGAGCGCTGGCGAAGTGCTGCCGGAGCCGCAGCGGAAGAGTCACGGAGCCGCGGACGATCTGCCACGCGTTGAACGGAGAGATGACGCCGCCGACATCGACCATCGCCTCGTCCTTGATCGGCTGGATAAGGTCCTTCCGCCCGATGACGGCGCCTCCCATGGCGTCGCCGTGCCCGTTGATGTACTTCGTCAGCGAGTGCACGATGAGATCCGCGCCGTCCCGAAGCGGACGGTAGAACGGCGGCGGGGTGAAGGTGGAGTCGACGACGAGCAGGGCGTCCTGGGCATGGGCGATCTCGGCGAGAGTCGCAATGTCGGCGACCTTCGTCGTGGGGTTCGCGACAACCTCGGTGACCACGAGCCGGGTA
>JAATFJ010000111.1 GCA_015655255.1 Actinomycetales bacterium
ATGCGTGCGCTGCGCTTCCTCCTCGCCGCCGAGCGCCATGAGATCGTGGCGACGCCCAGCACGATCGCCGCGCACCTCGGTGTCTCCGCCGCCGCCGCGACGAAGCTCCTCGATCGACTGGAGGCGGGTGGGCATATCGTGCGCTACCCGCATCCCTATGACAGGCGGAGCACCGCCATCCGGGTCACGGACGAGACGCGACGTTCCGCGCGCGCGCACGTCGGGCGTAGCCATGCGGGTCGCTTCGACGCCATCGCCCGCCTCTCCTCTGCCGATCGCGCGGCCGTGCTGCGCTTCTTCGAGGGGCTCATCGCCTCCGCCGAGCCCGCGGAGAAGGCGGCGCAGAAGACGGCGTGAATCCGGAGAAGAGCATCTCTCGCTATTCCCTTCACTATGTGTACTATTTACTTGGTGAAAGAAATAGCCGACAGGAGGCGCACCGTGCACGATGATTCCGCCCTGGATACTCGGGCCACCGCTGACGAATCGGTGCGGAAGCCGCTCGTCGACATCTCCTCCGTCCGCAACGTCACCGATCTCCTCGCCGAGCGCCTGCGCCTCGCCCCCGGGCACATCGCCTTCGAGACGCGCGCCCCCGGCGCGGCCCTCACCGATCCCTGGGAGCCCGTGACCACCGCGGCCTTCATGGAGCAGGTCATGCGAACCGCGCGCGGACTCATCGCCATCGGCGTCGCCCCGGGCGACACCGTCATGATCGCCGCTCCCACGCAGTATCTCTGGGCGGTCGCGGACTGCGCGGCTCTCTACGCGGGAGCGGTCGTCGTGCCCGCCTACGACACCGCGACTCCCGCACAGTTGCGCGCGATCATCGCCGACGCCCGCCGCGTGGCCGCCTTCGCGGGCGACCGACGCATCTCGCACCGGATCGCCGCGGCTGCCGCGGAGGCGAAGGTCGCCGTGACGCTGTGGACCTTCGACGAGGCCACCGACACCGCTCTCTCCGAGCTCGCCCAGCGCGGCGAGGGGATCACCGAGGACGTTCTCGAAGAACGCCGCCGCACCGCCTCCCTCGACGACATCGCCACCATCGTCTACACCTCCGGCACCACGGGCATCCCCAAGGGCGCCCGCATCACGCATCGCAACCTCGTCGGCCAGGTGAAGAACACGGCCGCCGCCTACAGCGACGTCGTGACGGATGCGGGCAACACGATCCTCTTCCTCCCCCTCACCCATGTGCTGGGCCGTGCGCTTCAGCTCATCTGCCTGACGAACGGGATGCGCATCGCGCACCTCTCCCAGCCCGGCGACGTCGTGCAGGCGCTCGCCGTGCTGAAGCCCACCTTCCTCGTCGTCGTGCCGCGCGTCCTGGAGAAGATCCAGGCCGCCGCGGCCCAGGCGGCGCGGCAGAAGCACGTCTCCGCGCTGTGGAACGCCGCCGTGACGACGGCGGAACAGTGGGGGAGGCACCTCGAACGCGTGGATCGGGATGCGCACGCGCGCCCCTCCGTCGGCCTGCGCCTGCGGCACGCCCTCTTCGACCGGGTCTTCTTCCGTCGCCTCCGCGCGGTCATGGGAGGCCGCATCGGGTATCTGCTCTCCGGAGCCGCGACGCTCTCGCCCGCGCTCGCGCTCTTCTTCCGCGGGATCGGCGTGCCCGTCATCGAGGGCTACGGATTGACCGAGACGACCGCGCCCCTCACGGGAGGTCGGCCCGGCTCGCTCGTGGCCGGCACCGTGGGACCGCCACTGCCGGGGAACGCCGTCCGCATCGCCGACAACGGGGAGGTGCTCGCGCGCGGCGTGGGCGTCTTCGCCGGATATCAGAACCCGGAACAGACCCCCGCCGCCTTCGTCGACGGCTACTTCCGCACGGGAGACCTGGGAGCGATCGACGAGAACGGCTCGCTCATCCTGCACGGCCGTCTGAAGCACATCATCATCACCTCCACGGGGCGAACGATCTCGCCCGAGCCCTGGGAGCAGACGGTGGAAGCCCATCCGCTCGTCGGCTATGCCGCCCTCGTGGGCACCGACCGTCCCTATCTCACCGGCATCGTCGTTCTCGACCCCGATGCAGCGGGTCTTCCCCCACGCAGCGATGCAGAGTCGCCCTCCGCGCTCCCCGTGGGCATCGCCCTGTGCGAGGACGATGGAATGCGCGAAGAGATCGGGATGGCCGTCGCTGCCGCGAACGCGGGCGTCGCCCCCTCCGAGCGCGCGCAGTACTGGCAGGTCATCACGATCGACGAGGCGCGCCGCAGCGACTACATCACCCCGACCCTGAAACTGAAGCGCGCGGTGCTGCTCGACGCGCTCGGCCCCGTCATCGACGCGCTCTACCGCTGAGGAACCCCATGTCGAAAACCTCTGTCCGCTCGCTCGCTTCCGTCGGCATCGCCGTCGTCCTCGGCGCCGGTCTCGCGCTCTCGGGCGGCCAGCACGGCTGGACGATCGCCGGGATACCCGGATTCGCGCTCGCCGTCGCCTTCGCCTTCCTCGTCCAGTGGATCGCCTTCGTCCCCGCGGCCATCGCCCGAACCGACCGGTACTTCGACGCGACCGGAAGTCTCACCTACATCGTCGTGACCGTGGCCCTGCTCGTGGCGAGCCCCGGCCTCGACGCGCGGGGCGCGCTCCTCGGCGGCATGGTGATCCTCTGGGCGCTGCGGCTGGGGACCTTCCTCCTCGTCCGCAACGTGCGCGCGGGAGGGGACGAGAGGTTCTCGGAGATTCGCGGTAATGCGCTGCGCTTCTTCTCGGTGTGGACCATTCAGGGGATCTGGGTGAGCCTCACGGCCGCCGCGGCCTGGATCGTCATCTGCTCCGCGGAGCCCGCGCCCGTCACGTGGCTGAGCATCGTCGGCGTCGCGGTCTGGGTCATCGGGTTCGTGATCGAGGCCGTCGCCGACGAGCAGAAGCGACGCTTCCGCGGCGACCCGGCGAACGCCGGACGCTTCATCCACTCGGGACTCTGGTCGGTCGTGCGGCACCCGAACTACCTGGGCGAGATCACCCTCTGGGTAGGCGTGCTCCTCGTCGCCGCCCCCGCTCTCCACGGCTGGCAATGGGTCGCGCTCCTCTCCCCGCTGTTCGTCATCCTGCTGCTCACGCGGGTAAGCGGCATCCCGCTCCTTGAGGCGAAGGCGCAGCGCACCTGGGGCGACGATCGGGAGTATCACGCCTATGTCGCCCGCACCCCCGCGCTGCTGCCCGGCCTGCGCGGTTAGCTGCGGGCATACAAGGAGCAGGCCATGGCGCGTCGTCGTTGCGCGACGGGGGCTCCGCATCGTCCCTTCTGCGTTCCGGGCTGTGTGCTCAGCGCATGTCGGCGTCCGTTGCGTCGTCCCGCGGAACGGGGAGGAGCAGGGTCGCCTCGATGCCTGCGAGGAGCACGGCGAGCTGCGCGGCGAAGCGGGCATCGTGATCTTCACGGCCGTGACCGGCGGCGAGGACGAGCGGCGCATCCTCGCCGACGAGGGCGTCGCGGGCCGCGATGTCGTAGCGGGTGGCGTCGCTCGTCTGCGACTGCCGCCGCTCCTGCTCCTCGATGACGAAACCGACGACGAATGCCGTGACGAGTTCCGCGGCGGTGACGAGGTCGGCGACGGCGAAGCCCGCATCGACGCCGTTCTCCAGCCACGGCTCCTGGGCGCGCAGCACGGCGGGATCGGTGAGACGCGTGCCGCTGAAGGTGCGCGCGCCGTCGCGGTGGCGGAGGTACTCGGCGCGCAGGGTGCCCGCGTAGGAGCGGAGGGCGTCCGGCCAGCGGAGGTCCGCGCCGTCGTCCGCGAAAGCGGCGTTCACGCGCCGCTGGATCTCGGTGCCCATCTCATC
>JAATFJ010000239.1 GCA_015655255.1 Actinomycetales bacterium
CCGTCCAGCCCGAAGAGGAGAGGGTGGAGGTCGAGGTGTTCCGGGCGACGGAGGAACGAGGTCGTGAAGGGCATCAGCCTGCGCGTCGCGCCGGGGGAGATCCTCGGCATCGTCGGCGAGTCCGGCTCGGGGAAGAGCGTCATGAGCCTCGCGCTCATGGGGCTCCTCCCCGGCTCCTCGGCCCCCGAGGTCACCGGCCGCGCCGCCGTGCTGGGCACCGATATGGTCGGGGCGACGCCCGAGGAGGCGCGGCGCGTGCGCAAGGCCCATGTCGGGGCCGTCTTCCAGGACCCGATGACCTCGCTCGATCCCACCATGACCATCGGGAAGCAGCTCGCCGAGGTCGCCCGGGACCGCGCTCATGCCATCCAGCTGCTCACCGACGTCGGCATCTCCCAGCCGGAACAGCGCCTGTCCGTCTTCCCCCACCAGCTCTCCGGCGGCCTGCGGCAGCGCGTCATGATCGCCCTCGCCCTCGCCCGCGATCCCGAGCTCATCATCGCCGACGAACCGACCACGGCACTCGACGTCACGGTGCAGGCACAGATCCTCGCGCTCCTCGCGACGCTGCGCCGCGAACGCGGCTGCGGCGTCGTCTTCGTCACCCACGACCTCGGCGTCGCGGCCCAGATCTGCGACCGGATCGCCGTCATGTACCTCGGCGAGGTCGTCGAGACCGGTGCCGTCGATGACGTCCTCGAACGCCCCACCCATCCCTACACGCGTCGGCTCCTGGATGCGCGCATCGATCTGGAGACCCCGCGGGACGCCCCCATCCTCGCGACGGACGGCGGACGCTGGGACGAGGTCGCCCCCGGCGGCGAGGTCGTCGCGCTCCGCGACGTGCGCAAGCGCTTCCGCATCGGACCGCTCGGCAGGCGGGAATGGTTCACGGCCGTCGACGGCGTCGACCTCGACATCCGCGCGGGCGAGGCCGTCGCCCTCGTCGGCGAATCCGGATGCGGAAAATCCACGCTCCTCCGTATGGTCGCCGGCGTCGAGACGGCCACCTCGGGGAGGGTCGAGGTCACCGGCGGCGGCCCGCAGATGATCTTCCAGGATGCGGGGGCCTCGCTCACCCCCTGGCTCACGGTGGGCGAGATGCTCGCAGAGCGGCTCCGCGTCGCGGGCCCCCGGGGGATGGGGGCGTCCGCGCGCCGTGCGCTCATCGGCGACACCCTCGCACGCGTGGGGTTGCCGCGCGAAGCGATCGGCTACCGCAGCCACCAGCTCTCCGGAGGGCAGCGCCAGCGCGTCGCCATCGCCCGCGCCGTCATCGTGCCGCCCGCCGTGCTGCTGTGCGACGAGCCGACGAGCGCCCTCGACGTCTCCCTCGCCGCGGGCGTCCTCGACCTCCTCGGGCGCCTCCGCCGTGAGCTGCGCATGGCCATCCTCTTCGTCACGCACGACCTCGCCGCAGCGCGCATCATCGCCGACCGCATCGCCGTCATGCGCGGCGGGAGGATCCTCGAGCTCGGCGAGCCCGACCGCATCGTCACCGCCCCCGAGCAGGAGTACACCCGCACCCTGCTCGCCGCCGTCCCCGGCGCGCATCTGCGCGACGACCGCCCACAGGCGAAGGGAATCGTCTCATGACCACCGCCACCGAGATCCCCGTCCGCGGGCTCACCAAGGCGCTCTCCGTGATCACGGGGCCCGGAAGGAAAGCAGGGCGCGGCGACCTCGTCGCCCTCGCGGGCTTTATCCTCCTCGCGCTCGCCGCGGTCCTCGCCCCCGTGCTCGCCCCTTACGACCCCACCCTCCCCGCGGGCGACGCCTTCCTCTCCCCCGGATCGGCAGGGCACCTCCTCGGCACCGATGCGCTCGGCTACGACATCCTCTCCCGCCTCCTCTACGGGCTGCGGGCGAGCCTCCTCGCGGCGGCGATCATCATCGCGAGCGGCGTCATCGTCGGCGGCGGGATCGGGCTGCTCGCCGGGGCCATCGGCGGCTGGGTCGACAACCTCCTCATGCGGGTCACGGACCTCTTCCTCGCCCTCCCCGGCATGGTCATCGCGATGGCCGTCTCCGCGGCCCTCGGCGCGGGGTTCTGGACGGCGCTCCTCGGCGTCGCCCTCGTCTGGTGGCCGATGTACGCGCGGCTCGTGCGCGGCGAGGTCAAGGCCTGGGCCGCCCGCCCGCATATGGAGGCGGCACGGCTCGCCGGCATCAGCGCTCCGCGCCGCGTGCTCCGGCACCTCCTCCCCGGCGTGACGAGCACGATCGTCGTCACGGCGAGCCTCGATGTGGGCGGTCTCGTCGTCGCGATGGCGGGCCTCTCCTTCATCGGGCTCAGCTCCCCCGCCCCCGCGCCGGAGCTGGGCGCCATGGCCGCGCAGGGCATGCAGTATCTCCTGCAGTTCTGGTGGATCCCCGTCATGCCGGGCCTCGCCGTGCTCCTGCTCGCCCTGCTCGCAGGCCTCGCGGGCGACGCCATCCGCGACCTCATCGCCCGGCGCTGAGCATGCGACACGACACGACGACACCGCCGGTTACGAAGACACGAAGGAACAACGCATCATGCTGACATTCGTCGCGAAGCGCATCGCTTCCATGATCGGCGTCATCGTCGCCCTCACCCTCGTCCTCTTCCTC
>JAATFJ010000169.1 GCA_015655255.1 Actinomycetales bacterium
GTCTTCAATCCCAGCTCGCTGGAATGCGCCGCGTAGTTGAGCCCTACCGCGAGCACAACAGGCGGAGCGAGGACCGCGGAGGCGTAGCGCGCATCGTGGAGGGGATGCCGTGGCGCCGCCGCACGCGAAAGTGCCTCGCGGATCGCATCGAGCATCGTGTCGCCGCCCTCGATGAGCTCCTGCAGCGTCGCGGGCGGCTCGGCGAGCAGGTCGGCGGCGAGCACGGCCTCCTCTCCCTCGACGACGGCGAGAACGGGCGAGGAGGAGTCAGGAGGACACAGGTGCGCGAATCGCATGCGTCTACGCTATCGGCAAGCGTCCGCGGAACCGCGCAGGCGAACGCTCTAGGCTTTGTCTATGACTTTTGGTGGACCGGGCCAGCGCTATCAGCCGCCGCAGCCCTCGTATCGTCCCCCTCAGCACACCGCCGCACCCTCGCATGCGCAACAGCCCCCCTACTCGACGCTCCTCGCACAGCCCGTCGACCCCCTCGCGCCGCCCGCTCCCGTCGCTCAGGTATCGGCCCCCGCGATTCCTGCGCTCCCCGTACCCACGAAGAAGGGTAGGAGCGCCTGGATCTGGCTGTTCGGCGTGCTCGGCTTCGTGCTGCTCGTGCTCATCGGCTACTTCGTCGTCGCCCTCGGCCCCGGGGCGTCGATCGTCGGCTTGCTCCTTGCGATCTTCCCTCTCGCTCTCGTGTTCTTCGGCATCCACCTCATCGACCGCTGGGAGCCGGAGCCGAAGGGACTCGTCGCGTTCGCCATCGCCTGGGGTGCGATCGCCGCGATCGCCCTCACCCTCGGCGTCGACCTGCTCATCACCCTTGCCGTCGGGCTGCGTCCCGAAGAGATCGGAGCCGTGATCCAGGCCCCCATCATCGAGGAGATCGCCAAGGGGCTCGGCATCCTCGTCATCTTCCTCATGGGTCGGCGTACCTTCGATGGGCCCGTCGACGGCATCGTCTACGGCGCGCTGATCGGTGCGGGCTTCGCCTTCACCGAGAACATCCAGTACTTCGCGGTGAGTCTGCTCGACGGAGGAACGGCGCAGCTCACCGCGACGTTCTTCGTGCGCGGCCTGCTCTCCCCGTTCGCGCACGCGATGTTCACCTCCCTGACGGGATTCGCCATGGGGCTCGCCGCGCGACGACACGCACGCACAGGATCCGTCGTCGGGGCGGGCCTCCTCGGCATCGTCGGTGCGATGCTCCTGCACGGTTTCTGGAACGGCTCCGCGATGTTCGCGGACTTCTTGTTCCTCTACATCATCCTCCAGGTGCCCCTGTTCATCGGCTTCATCATCGCGATCATCGCGCTGCGCAGAGAAGAGGCAAGGGTCACGAGGGAACGGCTCAGCGAGTATGCCGCTGCGGGGTGGTTTACCCCGCAGGAGGTGACGATGCTCGGCACGAGGGCGGGGCGAAAGGCCGGTCTCGCCTGGGCCGCACAGCTGCGCGGCGACCGCCGTCCGCTCATGCGCGCCCTCATCAAGGATGCGACCGCACTTGCGGCCGTGCGTCAGCGGGCGCTCACCGGACGCGATCCGCTCGCTGCGCAGGATGAGCACGCGCTCCTCACCCGGACGCGCGCGACGCGGGCTGCCCTCCTCGCCTACTGAACGGCCGACGAGAGCGACCCTGAACAGACTCAGCGCCCGGTGTTGCGGCGATGCCTGCATATCTCCCGGGCGCTGAGTTGATCTTGCTTCAGCCTGCACCCGCGTCGTCGCCCTGTCAAGGGTGCGGGCTCGGGCGCTGTTCGCTGTGGGCTGGTGCTGCGGCGTTGACCGGGCCGGGGCGCTCGGGTTGTATGGAGATATGACTGAACGCACAAAGCCCGAGTTCGACGCTCCCACCGGTCCCGCGCCGACGGAGCTCGTCATCCGCGACCTCATCGAGGGAGACGGCGCAGAAGCCCAGCCCGGCGACACGGTCACCGTTCACTACGCCGGTGTCGAGTTCGATTCCGGGGAAGAATTCGACTCCTCCTGGGGACGCGGCGAGACGATCCAGTTCCCGCTGCGCGGGCTCATCCAGGGATGGCAGGATGGCATCCCCGGCATGAAGGTCGGTGGACGGCGTGAGCTCGTCATCCCGCCGCACCTCGCCTACGGTCCCGCCGGAGCCGGACACTTCCTCTCCGGGAAGACGCTCATCTTCATCATCGATCTCGTCGCCGTCGGCTGATCGACCTCCCCGCACAGGCTCCGTTCCCTCGTGGGACGGAGCCTGTGGCGTGTCACGGGATCGGATCCGCCGCGTCGTACGCCCGGAAGCCGGGCGTGACACGCACGATGAGGCCGACCACAGCGACGACGAGGAATCCCCCGAGCAGGGGAGTGAACCAGAGCGTGGTAAGCGTCGCGAGGCTGCCCGCATAGAGGGCGCCGACGCGCGGGCCGCCGGCCACGACGACGATGAAGATCCCCTGGAGTCGCCCACGGATCGTGTCGGGGACGGAGGATTGCATCATCGTGCTGCGGTAGATGGCACTGATGTTGTCGGCAGCACCGGAGAGTGCGAGGGCAAGGCAAGCGGCGACGATGAGGAGCAGATGCGGGGACGCCGCGCTCGCCGCGGGGAGCGTCGTCCCGATCAGCAGAACGGCGCCGAAGGCGAGGATCGCGAGGCCGTAGACCTGCACCGCTCGCGCGATGCCGCGCCCGTGCCAGCGGTACTGCACGGCCCTTCCGGAGAAGAGGCTGGACAGGAACGTGCCGGCGGCCACCGCAGCGGTGAGCGCCCCGGCCGTGGCCTCGCCCCCGCCGAGCAGCACCGTGCCGAGGGCGGGGAACAGGGCGAGGGGCTGTCCGAAGGTCATGGCTGTGATGTCGATGAGGTACTGCGTGCGGATGTTCTTCGCCCGGCGGAGGAAATTCCATCCGTCCACGAGGGATGCCAGTCCCGGGCGCACGATGGTCCCCTCGGGGAGGATAGGAGGGAGCGTCCACAGGCCGAGGAACATCGCCAGCA
>JAATFJ010000151.1 GCA_015655255.1 Actinomycetales bacterium
CGCTCAGCTCTCCGAAGATATCGAGTGGAGTTTCACCTCGCTCAGCGGACGCTCTGCCTCTTCTGCCCTCATCGAAGCAGCACACGAGCTCGATCCTTCCCTGCTCGTCATTGGCGCGTCCGCCGACGGCGGATTGGGCCGGGTCGTTATCGGTTCAACGGCAGACAGACTGCTCCATTCCTCCCCGGTTCCGCTGGCCATCGCCCCGCGCGGCTATCAGTCGTCCAACGCACCGCTGAGCCGAATCACCTTCGGCTTTTCCGGGGACGAAGCATCCCGACGAGCGCTGATGAGCGCGCGAAAGTTCGCCGACGATGCCCAGGTGCCACTGCGGATCGTGACGGTCGGCATTCGCATGCAAACAATGATGCCGAGTGAAATCGGACTGCATGCGGAGGATGCAGTGCTGGCCGCATGGATCGAGCAAGCGCAACAAGCCCAGCAACTACTTCTCACCGAAGAGCTCGTAGCTCCGGACACGGATATGCAGGTGGTTTCTGGCCCGGGATGGCGAGAAGCACTCGCGAATCTGGACTGGTGGGATGGCGAAATTCTGGCCCTCGGCTCGTCGGCGGTAGGACCGATCGCACGGGTGTTCTTGGGCTCGCGTGCCACCAAACTCATCCGACATGCCCCGGTACCCGTGTTGGTACTCGAATCACGTAATTAGCGGATGAGCCCGAGGCGTCGCTGGGATGGGTCGGGAGGGCTTCCTCCGTGACATTCGGCCGTGGACGCCACGGCACGCTGCCCGCAGAGAAGAGACTTCATGAATAGTGCATTTTCGAAAGGAGTGCCCCCACGAACAGACTCGGCAAACCGGCGTGGAAGGCGGCCGCGATCTGCTTCATGGCGGTCGCAGCCGCAGCATTGTCCGGGTGTTCGACATCGACCCCCGATTTCTGGAGCGGAGCCACTCTGCCCGTGAACGCCTCGACCGGCGAGATTGAGGCCATCCTGACCAGCAGTAGCGTCGGAATTGACCCTAGGAGGTATAGGGCCATCTCCGAAAACCTCTACGTCAAGAAGTGAGGGGCGAAAGTAGACCGTACTGACAAGAACGCGTTCGGGCTACCGACCACGACACTGATTGTCTTCCGCCCCTCAGTACCCCGAGTCCGCCTCTGCGTTGGGCGCCCACAGCAGGTCTTTCCCCACACCGCGGGCAACGACATGCCCCGCACGAAGCATGAGGGTCTCCGCGTTGAGCTCACGGATGAACGCCGCATCGTTCGTCACGAGCAGCGCACCCATCCCGCTCTCACGGCGTCGCCGCGTGATCGCATCGAAGACGACGGGGCGCACCTCCACGTCGAGGTTCGCGAGCGGCTCATCGGCAATGAGCACGCGCGGATCCAGAACGAAGGCCCGCGCGATCGCGACGCGCTGGCGCATCCCGGCACTGAGCTCATAGGGGAACTTCTCCGCCGCGCCCAGCGGAAGGTGCAGTTCGTCGAGAAGGGTCGCGATGCGGATGAAGAGCGCCTTGGCGTTGACCTTCTTCTCGCGCGCGAGGATCGGCTCGGCGATGACCTCGCTGACGGTGAGGCGCGGGGGGAGGTCGGCTCCGGCGCCCTGGGCGATGAAGCCGGTCAGATAGGTGAGCTCGCGCAGCCGCCTGCCGGGCCTGCGGATGTTGATGCCACACACCTCCGCCTCGCCGCCGACGATACGCACCGAAGGGTCCTGCGAACCCGCGAGCGCCGCAACGAGCGTGGACTTCCCCGATCCCGTCGGCCCCGCGACGCAGGTGAGCTCTCCCGGCTGGACTGAGAAGGTCACTCCGTCGACCGCGCGCGTTGGCAGGCCATGACCCATCCGATCGATCACGAGGTCCACGCACTCGATGGCGTGCGAGGAAGGGGTGCGTCGCGGCATGCCTCCATCCTCACCCGGGATGGGCCGTGCGCCGCGTCACGACTCGGTGAAGCGCTGACGTTCGATATCGAGATCGCGCAGTTTCACCCGCAACGCCCTGCCACCGTCGGAGTCCGCGGGCACGCGCTGGACGGCGCCGAGGAGCTCGTTCTTCTCTCGATCGAGGTTGCGCAGCACGAGGTGACGGCACAGATCCGTCGCCGACAGCAGCGCCCCCTCCTCATCGCGCGCGGGGAACGGCGTCATGAGCAGCTCTCCCGCGAGCGAGCGATAGGGCTCGCGCACCGCGTTGATGGCGTCCGCAGACCAGCCGACGCGGGAGCGGTCCGAAGCCGCGACGATCTGCTCCCGGACGGCCTCGAGCGCGGGGTGCCGGAACGGCTGCCCCAATGCGCGTAACAGCAGAGGCGTATCGATGAGGTGCCCGTACTGCAGCGCTCCCATGAGCGCGTCCTTCTCCAGCGCGACATCGGCGGTGCGAGGCAGGCTCGAGAGCCGCACGATGACCGCGGGCGCGTTCTCACCGACGGGCGGCAGAGTAGAAGGGTCGTCGTAGAGGGAAGGCTCGGACGCCGCCGCGCGGGAACCGAATCGATCGGCGTCGCGACTCCTGCCGGACCCGCCCGGTGTCCTCCCCGCGGAGGCCGGGAAACGCCCGTCGCCTCCCCCCGAGCCACCGCGCGCTCCCGACCCGTTCCCGCCGACGCGGGAGTCCCGGCCGGAACCGCTCCCCGCGCGGCGGACCTCGCGCTGCACCTCCTGGTGGACGTCGGTGGGATCCATACCGAGCCTGCGGGCGAGAACTCTTTCGTAGCCGGGGCGGAGAAGATGATCGCGGATAGCCGCGACGATGGGGGCGGCCGCACGTAGCGCGCCGACCTGCCCCTCCACGGTCACGAGGTCGAAGCCGGCGAGCTTCCGATCGATCGCGAACTCGAACATCGGCACCTTGGCGTCCATGAGCCCCCGCACGGCCGCGTCGCCACGCTTCAGGCGCATATCGCAGGGGTCCAGCCCATCGGGGGCGACGGCGACGAAAGTCTGTGCGTTGAAGCGGTCATCCTCGCTGAAGGCGCGCAGCGCTGCCTTCTGGCCCGCCTCGTCGCCGTCGAAGGTGAAGACCACCTCACCGTTCGCGGAATCATCGCCCATGACCCGACGGAGCACCTTGATGTGCTCCGTCCCGAAGGCCGTGCCGCATGTCGCGACCGCCGTCGTGAGCCCGGCGAGATGACACGCCATAACGTCGGTGTATCCCTCGACGACGATGACGCGCCGTGGGTCCCCGCGCGCGATGTCGCGCTTGGCGAGGTCGAGCCCGTAGAGGACCTGGGCTTTCTTGTAGATCGGGGTCTCTGGGGTGTTGAGGTATTTGGGGCCGGGATCGTCGTCGAAGAGTTTGCGCGCGCCGAAGCCGATCGTCTGGCCGGAGACGTCGCGGATGGGCCACACGAGCCGACCCCGGAAACGGTCGTAGACGCCCCGCTGCCCCTGGGAGACAAGTCCCGCGGCGAGCAGCTCCTCACGGGTGAAGCCCTGCGCCGTGAGCGCCGTGAGCAGCCCGTCCCATCCTTTGGGGGCGAAGCCCACGCCGAAGTGCGCGGCGGCGCCCGCATCGAAGCCGCGTTCCCCCAGGAACCTCCGCCCCGCCTCGGCTCCCGGGGTGAGCAGCTGCTCCCGGAAGAACTCCGCCGCCGCCGTATTCGCGGCGAAGAGCCTGCTGCGCCCGCTCGTCTCCGGTGCCGCCCCGCCGTCCTCGTAGTGCAGCGCGTAGCCGATGCGCCCCGCGAGCTTCTCCACGGCCTCGGTGAAGCTCACATGATCCATCTGCTGCAGGAAGGAGTAGACGTCCCCCGATTCCCCGCAGCCGAAGCAGTGA
>JAATFJ010000017.1 GCA_015655255.1 Actinomycetales bacterium
GCCAGCACCGACCCACCTTCAGCACACCCTCAGCACGCCAATAGACCGCGTAAAGCGTCGTCGACGTCGGCCGCGCCGTCATGACCGCACCCCCCGCTTGGCGTGCGCACGACGCTCCGCCTCACGACGCAGCCCCGCATCCGCACGCAGCAGCGCCGCGTTGTCCGCCATCGCCGACCGGATCTCCTCGAACCCCTCCGGCGACACCTCCCAGCGCGTCTCATCCCGACGCTCACCCGTCACCCGGGAACGCACAGCACGAACACGCTCATGCGCGAGACCCCGAGCGCCCAACTCCACCAACGTCGGCACCGGCCGCAACCCCATCACGACACACGCTCCGCATCCCGCAACCACTCCCGCTCGAACCGGTCGAACGTCACCCGCGGATGTGACCGCCAATGCTCCAGCAGCTCCTCCGACGCATACGCCCGAGCCCGCACGGCGTTCCCCATGAACAGCGACAGCGAATCCACGCCGGCGCGGCGACCGCGGTCGTTCAGCAACCGGCCGTTCGTCGCCGCCGCGGCGCGCTCGTACGCGGCCAACATCAGCAACTCGAACGCTTCCCGGCACTCCCGCCAATCGCGCAGCGCATCCTCGAAATGACGACTCATACACGCGTCGCCTCCCCGTGCTCATCGACGGCGCGATACCCGCCCTCGTCATCGAGCAGCACCCAGCCATACAGCGCGTGCAAGATCGGCACGGACGCCGGACGGCGGATCCCGGTCGCGGACACGACGAACCCCAGCTCGCGGGCCGCGGCACGCTCCCGCGTCTCGACGTCGCCATGACACCCCGTCGTGCCGTCACCGCACAGCAGCACACCATTCGACGCACGCGTAAGCCACGGCCGGGCACCCTTACGACCCACACCGCCAGCACCGCGCGCCTCACGATGCTGCACCGACCAACCACCGATCGGCCCCAACTGGCCCCGCATATACTCCCGGAGCCGTCTGCCACACTTCGCGCAGCAACCCCGATCCCGCTCCCAGATGACCTGTACGACCTCCGGAGAGAACTCGCCCGGCTTGACGCTCATGCCGCCCACGCCCGAATCTCGACAGGCTCCAGCACGTCGAGGCAGTCACGACACAACGCCGAGCCCTTCCGCGCCTGACGCGCCACCCCGCACCGAGCGCACAGGTGCACGCCATGCGCCGCCGACTGCCCGAGCGGCCGAGACCCGGGCACCACGCCCGGCATCATGCTGCGGCCTGCTTTCCCCAACGCATCTGCGCAGCCTGCGCAGTCGTCCCCGCGGCGATGCCGATCATCCGCCACGACACACCCCGCGCCCGCTGATCCGCGACCGCGCGACCGATCGCGTCATCCACCTCGGCGCGCAGCGCGATCAGGCCCGCCAGCTCGATCTCGTCACCATCACCCGCACGGCGACCCGCGGCACGAATCACACGCGGCAAGAACCCGCCCAGATACGACGACGACTCCACATCGCGGCGAGAACGCCGCCGACGACTCCTCGAACCCGCCATCACGACCACCTCTCCGTTGCCTCGTCCCGGACCATCGCTTCGGCCTCGCGCTGCGTCAGCCCCTCGTACGGGTGACCCGCCCGCCGCTGATCCGGGTGATCCGTCCGCACCACGCCGCACCGGCGGCACACCGTCAGCGCGTCCCCCAGGCGACGCACCGGCACCATCGCCGCATCCATCGGAGTCGCGACCTTCCCCTCAGCCACGGTCACAGCCCCCACCCGCGGCGGGCGTGCGCCTCGTCACGCTCACGCAGTAGGACACGCGTCAACATCGGGTACAGGCGGGCCGCGTCGTGCGAGTCGATCGCGTGCGTCAGCAGCTGGTAGTAGCGGGCCGGCGTGACGCCCAGCTCGTCACGGATCGCGACTTCCTTCGCGCCCGTGTGGCCGCGGTGCGCGTCCTCGAACGCAAGCAGACGCGCAACCGTCAGCACATCCGCAGACGCCGGGGGAATGACCGCGCTCATGCCGGCACCAGCGTCGACAGGTCATCCAGCAGGACCGCGACATGCGACCGTGCCGACACCGGCAAGAACCCCGACAGCGGGACATCGGTCACCACCGTCACGACGTCGACCTCATCCGTCACCACGAGCACCGGCCACGGCGCCACCTCGACGTCGACGACATGCTCGACGATCGCCGCGGGATCCACGACCACGGGATACCCGGCGCTCATCGCCGACCCCCGCCCTGACGGTCCAACTGCCACACGACCAGCAGCGCCAGCATGCAGCCGAAGACGATGCCACCCACGAGCGCCGCGACAGCAATCGTTGCGAGAGGGATCACGACGTCACCGCCAGCCGCAGCGCCTCACTGCTCTTCGCCAGAAGCGCCGCCGCCGCCTCGATAGCCTCCGGAGGCGTCAGCACCACCGCATGCGCCGGCACCTCCAGATGGACGAGACCGCCGCAGACGCCATCGAGCGCGCTGTCGACATAGATCGTGCCGCCGCGGACCTCGACGGTCATCTCGTCGACAGCCGTCAACGGCTGTGGGGAAGATTTCTGATCCGGCATGATGTGCCCTTCGATTCGGATCCGACAATGGGGGAGAGGACTACCCGCGACGACGGGGCGGCGGATCGCTCGACCGCGGGGCCGACAGCACGACCCAGACGATCGCGGCCACCGCGAAGATCCCAGCGACCAGCGACGCACCGTTGAAGCCACCGACCACGAGCGCGAGCC
>JAATFJ010000223.1 GCA_015655255.1 Actinomycetales bacterium
CTCGGTTCCATGCCGCGCATGCCGCTGGCTGCTCCGCCCTCGGCGATGGCCTCGTTGATCTCCTCGATCGTCATGGCGGGACGGTCGGGGTCGTAGAGGATCCCCGCGAAGTCCCAGATCTTCCCCGTCCGCGGCACGAGCTCATAGCGCCCGTTCGACATGCGCACGAACATCACGCGGGATCCGGCCGTGAGGCCCAGCGCCTCGCGCACTTCCTTGGGAACGGTGATCTGTCCCTTGCTCGTCATCGTCGCGCTGACCATGGTGCTCCTTTCGTTGCGCCTTCCCGCCTTTCATGCTCGCAGAAGGTAAGGAGAAAAGGAACCCGGAGGTCAGGCGAGGCCATGCCGCAGCGCCAGCACGACGGCCTGCACGCGATCGCGGGCGCCGAGCTTCTGCAGGATGCGGGAGACATGGGTCTTCACGGTCGCCTCGCCGATGAAGAGGCGCTCGGCGATCTCGACGTTGCTCAGCGCATCGGCGAGGAGGCGCAGCACCTCCTCCTCGCGCTCCGTCAGCGGCTCGGCGGGGGTGAGCGTTGGGGCCGCGGTCCCCGCATACCGCGAGATCACGCGCCGGGTCACCTCCAGGGCGAGCATCCCCTCGCCCGCCGCGAGCACGCGCACCGCGCCGATGAGGTCTTCCGGGCCCGCGTTCTTGAGGAGGAAGCCGCTCGCACCCGCATCGAGCGCTGCGAAGAGGTAGTCGTCGCGGTCGAAGGTCGTGACGATGGCGATGGCCGCGTGCACGGAGGGATCCGCGACGATGCGCCGGGTCGCCTCGATGCCGTCCATATCGGGCATCTGCACGTCCATCGTGATGACGTCGGGCTGCAGGGCGGCGGCGAGGACCACGGCCTCGGCCCCCGTCGTGGCCTCGCCGACGACGACGATGTCCGCCTGGCTGTCGAGGATCGTACGGAACCCGGCGCGGAGCATCGCATGGTCGTCGACGAGGAGGACGCGGATCGGATCGCTCATCGGGCGACCTCCGCGGTCTCCGGCGCTCGGTGCCCCGCCGCGGCGAGCGGCACGTGCGCCCGCACGCGCCAGCCGCCCCGTTCGCGCGGCCCGATCTCGATGCTCCCGCCCGAGGCGGCCGCGCGCTCGCGCATCCCCACCTGCCCGAGTCCGGGGCGGGTGGGGAGGACGGTCCGCCCCGTGTTGACCACTTCGAGCTCGACGTCCGCATCCCCGTAGCGCAGCCGCACATCCGCCGTCGCCCCCGCTCCCGCATGACGGCGCGCATTGGTGAGAGACTCCTGGGCGATGCGGTAGAGGTTCACCGTCACGACGGAGGGCACGGGGCGCGGCGTTCCGATGGTCGCGAACCGCGTGGGCAGTCCGGCCTCCGTCGCCGCATCGGCGAGCCCGGCGATGTCGTCGAGTGCGAGCGTCGAGGGCGGTTCCAGGGCGTCGCTTCCCGGGGCGCGGAGCGTTTCCAGGAGGTCGCGGAGCTCGCGGATCGCCTCCCGGGCGGACTCCTCGATGCCCCCGAGCAGGCGGCGCGTCTGCTCCGGATCCCGGTCGAACACCGTGCGCGCGGCTCCCGCCTGCACGCCCATGACGGAGACGTGGTGGGCGACGACATCGTGCAGCTCCCGGGCGATGCGCACGCGGTCGAGCGCAACCGCCTGGGCGGCGTTGACCTCGCGCTCGCGCTCCAGCTCTCGTGTGCGCTGCTCCAGCGCCGCGCGCTGCACTGACTGCGCCCAGGACCGTTCGCCGAAGTAGTAGGCGCCGCAGAAGTAGAGGAGGTTGATGAGCACCTGCAGCGTCATGAAGGCGACGAGGGGAGACATCGCCCCCGCGACGACGTCGTATTCGTCGGCCGAGTCGATGGCGGAGCGGTACATCGTGATGATGAGCCAGATGAACATCCCCGCGATGATCCCCACGCGGGTGAGCATCGCCGCGCGGCGGTTCGTCATCCATGCGCCCACCGTGTAGAGGCTGATGAACATCGCGATGTTGCCCGCGTAGATCTCCGGGATGTAGAGGGTGACCGCGAAGAAGTACGCCACGCAGATGACGAGGGCGACGGCGGCGGGCCAGCGGCGCCGTACCGCGAGCGGGGCCGAGATGACCACGATGTACACGAGCGCCCACCACAGCGGCGCCTGCGCCTCGGTGCTGTAGATCTCCGCGATCGAGGAGAGCGCCGCGCTGATGATGCCGCCGACGAGCATGACGGCGGCGAGCAGCAGATCATCGCGGCGATCGCGCGCCGTGAGGGGACGGACGAGGGAGAACATGCCTCCACGCTACGGAATGCGCGTGCCCGCGGCATCCGCCGTGCGGGGGATGGGCGGGCCGGGACACGGAAGGGCGTGTGCGCTTCGGTAGGAGTTGTGCGCTTCGGCAGGACGGATACGGTGGCGAGTTCAGGTGGTCAGTGCAACACCGTCTTGTGTTGGGTTCGAGAGTAGTCGTTGGAGGGCTTCGGTAGGGGTTTCCCAGTCGAGTGTCTTGCGGGGTCTTCCGTTGAGTTCGGCAGCGACGAAGTCGAGGTAGTGC
>JAATFJ010000254.1 GCA_015655255.1 Actinomycetales bacterium
TCCACGTCCCCGACACCGTCACCGGCGCCGAGTCCAGTTCCTTCTCGATGTCGCCGAAGCCCTCGTGCACGGAGGCGATGACGTTGCGGTGCGCCTCGTCCACGCGCTCCTCGGGTGTCCGCCCCGGATGCAGCACAGGCGCACCCGGGGAGCGCGCGAGCTCGGGGTCGAAGACCGTGGGAAGCTGCTCGTACTCGACGCGGATGAGGCGGCATGCGGCCTCCGCGGCGCCCGCGGTCTCGGCGACGACAGCCGCGACGCGCTGCCCCACGAAGCGCACGGTGTCGTCGAGCACGCGCGTGTCGTCGGGATCGTCCTCGCGGTGCTCGTGCCGGGCGGTGGAGAAGAGCGGCAGGTCGGCGACATCCTTATGGGTGAGGATGAGCGTGACGCCGGGCACGCGCTCCGCGGCGCTCGTATCGATCGAGACGATGCGCGCGTGCGCATGCGGCGAACCCAGCACGCGCAGGATCTGCGCACCGGGGACGGGGATGTCGAAGGTGTACGGCTCCGTTCCCGAGACGACGCGCTGCGCCGCGGGGGGATGCGTCGACTCCCCGATGCGCGTGAGGCGCTCGACGGCCGTCGCCCCCGTCGAACCGAGGTTCTGCGCGCCCTTGCGCCGGACGCCGTCGCAGATCGACTCCCGTATCGCGCGATAGCCCGTGCAGCGACACAGATTCCCCTTCATGAGTCGGGGCAGATCGTCGAGGTCCTCCTCCTCGAGCGTCGAAGCGGTCACGATCATGCCCGCCGTGCAGTACCCGCACTGGAATCCGAAGTGCTCGACGAAGGACTCCTGCATGGGCCCCAGGTCACCCGGCATCCCGAGGCCGGACACCGTGGTGACGGAGCGGCCGTCCAGGCGCTGGGCGGGGAAGATGCAGGAGTGCACGGGCTCCCCGTCGACGAGCACGCTGCACGCGCCGCAGTCACCCGCATCGCAGCCGCGCTTGACCTCGGTGTGCCCGTGGTCGCGCAGGTGGGTGCGCAGGCACTGACCCGCGGCCGGTTCGCTCTCGACCTCGACGCCGTTTATCCGGAATCTCATGCAGCGAGCTCCTGCCGGATCTGCTCCGCGAGGACGCCACACACGTGCCTGCGCCAGTCGGCCGCACCCAGCGGGTCCGTGTAGTAGCCGTCGAGCGCATCGATCTCCGCACGCAGCGCCGCAGCATCGGGCACCCCGTCGAAGCGGACCATCCCCGGCCGGAGCACCGCGGCCGTCACGCTAAAGACGACCGCGTCGTCCTCGTCGCGGCGCCCGATGACGACGGCACCGGATCTGCCCAGTTCGGCGAGGGCGATCTTGCGGAAGCCCGTGCGCGCGCGCAGGGCATGCTCGGGGAAGTCCAGCGCGCGCAGCACCTCGCCGCGCGCGAGCGTGTTGGTGCCGTTGCCCGTGACCATCTCGGCCACGGGTATGCGGTACTCGCCGCCGTCGGGGGTCCACACGAGGGCCTCGGCGTCGAGTGCCGAGCACAGCGAGACCATGGAGGCGGCGGCGAAGGAACGGCAGACGTTGCCTCCGACTGTGGCGACCTTCCACACCTTGAACGAGGCGAGCAGTGCGGTCGCGGCCTGGAAGAACAGCGGGTGGGCGTTCCAGCCCGCCTCCGCGGGCATGCGCGCGAGCATCACGATGGGGCACGTCGCCGCGATGCGCAATCCCGTCTCGGTGCGCTCCAGGGCGGGCCAGCCCATCGTCGTGAGATCGACGAGCCCCGTCGTGGTCGGTTGCGGCTCCGAGTACACCCACGTCCCGCCGCCGAGCAGTTGCTCGCCGTCGGCGAGTGCGAGATCGGCGCGACTCGTGGCGGCGCGATACGAGGACACCGTGTTGAGGTCCATGACGCCTCCCTCCGGCGCTGACGACAGCGGCCTGTGGAGTAATAGGAAAGCGCATGAATGTATCGGCGGTGTTACCTCCGCCGAACGCTCCGTGTTACGCGATGCCGACCCACTCGCTCGTGCCGTCGGCGAAGCGCTGCTCCTTCCAGATCGGCACGACGGCCTTGATCTCGTCGACGAGAGCGGCGCATGCGGAGAAGGCGACGGCGCGATGGGCGGAGGCGACGGCGCAGACGAGGGCAGCCTCCCCGATGCGCAGCGGTCCGATGCGGTGCTCCGCCGCGATCGCGACCTCGGGGTGCGCGGCGGCGATCCGCTCGGCGCACGCGCGCAGGACTGCTTCCGCATCGGGGTGGGCCGTGTACTCGAGCGCCGTGACCGCACGGCCGCCGTCATGGTCGCGCACGATGCCTGCGAAGACGACGAGGGCGCCGTGGGCGTCCCCGCGCACGGCGCCCTCGAGCACGTCCTGCACGATGGGCTGCTCCGAGACGCGGACCAGCGTGACGCCGCTCATCGCCCCGCCCGCTCGCGCACGTGGTCGCCGCCGGCCAACTGGTCGACGACGTGGTCGAGCAGGCCGTCCAGCACCGCGATGCCGTCCGCGACCGCTCCGGGCGATCCCGGCAGATTGACGAGCAGCGCGGTGCCCGCGACCCCCGCCAGGCCCCTGCTGAGCACGGCGAAGGGCGTCGCCGCCGCTCCCCGGCGGCGCAGCTCCTCCGCGATGCCGGGGATCTCGTAGTCCAGACGCGCTCTCGTCTGCTCCGGTGTGCGGTCGGTGGGGCTGAGCCCCGTTCCCCCCGTCGTGACGACGAGCGCGGCACCGCCGACGATCGCCTCGTCGATCGCGGCGCCCACGGGATCGCCGTCCGCGACGACCGCGACGGCGCATCCCCAGCCCCGTCCGAGGAGCCAGCGGGAGAGCAGGGGACCCGTGCGGTCGTCGAAGGCGCCCGCCGCGGTGCGCGTGGAGGCGACGATGACGACCGCCTCCCGCGTCACGTCGCCGCCTCGGGGTCGCTCTTCCCTCCGCGCTTCTCGACGACGCGGATGTCGGTGAGGACGGCGCGGCGATCGACGGCCTTGATCATGTCGTACACCGTGAGGGCCGCGACGCTCACGGCCGTGAGCGCCTCCATCTCGACGCCCGTCGGTCCCGTCGTACTCACGGCGGCCTCGATCGCGACGGCATCGGCCTCGATGCGGAAGTCCACCGTGATTGCGTCCAGCCGCAGCGGGTGGCAGAGCGGGATGAGCAGGTGGGTCTGCTTGGCGGCGAGGATGCCCGCGACGCGGGCCGTCGCGAGCGTCTCCCCCTTGGGGAGGCCGCCTGTCGCGATGAGCCGCGTGACCTCGGCCGTCGTGACGACGCGAGCGACGGCCCGCGCGCGTCGCCGCGTCGCCGCCTTCTCCGAGACGTCAACCATGTGCACTGCGCCGTCGGCGCGCACGTGCGTGAGCCGTCCCGGGTCCTGTTCCTCAGTCATCGATTCGCCATACCTCCACCGTGTCGCCGATCTCGAGCCGCGTCGTGCCGACGGGGACGTGGATGAGCGCATTGGCCGCGGCGTAGTGCGCGATGAGGTGCGATCCGGGTCCACCGACGGGCACGACGCTCCCGTCGTCCCGCAGACTACCGCGCCGGATCTGGTGCTGGTGCGCCGGCGAGTCGAGCGCCTGCGCCACGGGCAGCAGCAGGCGCTCGCGGTGGGCGGGACACAGACCGGCGAGCCCGCGCAGCGCGGGACGCAGGAAGGCCTCGAAGGAGATGATGGCGCTAACGGGGTTGCCGGGGAAGCACAACACGGCGACCCGCGACCCCGCCAGCTCCACGACGCCGAGTCCTTGCGGCCCGCCGGGCTGCATGGCGACGTGGTCGAAGGCAACGCCGCGAGGGCCGAGCGCGAGCTTGACGACCTCGTAGGCGCCCTTGCTCACGCCTCCCACCGTCACGATGAGGTCCGCGTCCCTCCCCTCGCGCCCGATGAGCTCCCAGAGCTCTGCGGGATCGTCGCTCGGACAGACCACGGCGCGCGCCCGCGCGCCCGCGGCCGAGATGGCCGTGGTGAGCATGCCTGCTATCGCATCGGGGATGCGCCCGTCGCCCGGAGCGGAGACGCCA
>JAATFJ010000314.1 GCA_015655255.1 Actinomycetales bacterium
AGGCGCAGCGTCTCAAGATGCGCACGGCGTTCGACCTGGAGATGCTGCAGCAGCTCGGCTTCTGCTCCGGCATTGAGAACTATTCGCGACACCTGGACGGGAGACAGGCCGGAGAGCCTCCGCATACTCTCCTCGACTTCTTCCCCGACGACTTCCTCCTCGTCATCGACGAGTCCCATGTCACGGTGCCGCAGATCGGGGCGATGTACGAGGGCGACGCCTCACGGAAGCGCACGCTCGTCGATCACGGCTTCCGGCTGCCGAGCGCCCTCGACAACCGTCCGCTGCGCTTCGATGAGTTCAAGAACAGGATCGGTCAGACCGTCTATCTCTACGCGACGCCGGGAAAGTACGAGATGGGCATCGCGGATGGGGTCGTGGAGCAGATCATCCGTCCCACGGGGCTCGTCGATCCGCAGATCGTCGTGAAACCGTCGAAGGGGCAGATCGATGATCTCCTCGAGGAGATCCGGCTGCGTACGGAGCGGGATGAGCGCGTGCTCGTGACGACCCTCACGAAGAAGATGGCGGAGGAGCTCACCGACTTCCTCAGCGAGCACGGGGTGCGGGTACGCTATCTGCACTCAGATGTGGACACGCTGCGCCGTGTCGAGCTGCTCAGCGAGTTGCGTGCGGGTGTGTACGACGTCCTCGTCGGGATCAACCTCCTGCGCGAGGGTCTCGACCTTCCTGAAGTATCGCTCGTCGCTATCCTCGACGCGGACAAGGAGGGCTTCCTTCGTTCGGGCACGTCTCTTATCCAGACGATTGGCCGCGCGGCTCGCAACGTCTCCGGTGAGGTGCACATGTACGCAGACCGGATCACGGACTCGATGGCGAAGGCCATCGACGAGACTGATCGGCGCCGGGAGAAGCAGGTCGCGTATAACACCGAGCACGGCATCGATCCGCAGCCGCTGCGCAAGCGCATCGCGGACATCACCGAGGCGCTCGCCCGCGAGGCGTCCGATACCGATGCGATGCTCAAACGCGATCCGCGGGTGAAATCCGGCAAAGGGAAGTCGCCCACGCCGCGCCTGCGCGAGCGTTCCGGCATCGCGGCGGAGGGGGCGGAGCAGTTGGAGGCCACCATCGCTGATCTCTCCGATCAGATGCTCACTGCTGCCGGTGAGCTGAAATTCGAGCTCGCGGCTCGTCTGCGTGACGAGGTGCAGGACCTCAAGAAGGAGCTGCGCGCGATGGAGCGGGCGGGGCACGCCTGAGGAGCGGGCGGGGGACGCTGGGGCCGATCACTCAAGGGCATTCCATGAGGGGCTTCGGCCCGGAACGGTCGATGTGGTGCTCCGACATCGGGGCGCCGCACAGCGGGCACGCCCGCTCTGCGCGCTCCGCGGCCGTCGGCGGGGGAGTCGATTCGTAGGGACCCACGGCGGCGGGGCCCGCGAGCTTCACGAGGTTCGTGTTGAGCCAGGCGTACAGACCCCCCTGCATCGCGGATGCGCGCGCGGAGGGAGGGGCGGGAGGATTCGGTCGCCATGTCCATTAGTGTACTAATGATTAGGGCAGGAGAGAATCAGTAGGATGGACGGATGGCCGCCTCCGACGATCTGCTCGCGCTCGAGAACCAGCTCTGCTTCGCCCTGGTCACCGCGGCACGCAACGTCGTCGCGATCTACCGCCCCCTCCTAGAACCCCTCGGCCTCACCCATCCGCAGTACCTCGTCATGCTCGCCCTCTGGGAGAGGGCGCCGCGCGCCCTCGGCGAGCTCGCCCTCGCCCTCGCCCTCGAACCGGCGACGGTCTCTCCCCTCGTCAAGAGACTGGAGAAGGAAGGGCTCGTCATCCGTCAGCGGAGCACCGTCGACGAGCGCCGCCTCGACATCGCGCTCACCGCGCGCGGACAGGCGCTCCGGGAACGGGCGCTCGATGTCCCCTCTCAGGTCATGGCGGCGGTGCATATGACGGCAGCGGAGATCGCGGCCCTGCGCGACGGGCTCGCCCCCTTCGCCGGACACTACCCGCTGACGGTCACTGGGACCGCACCGTCATAGAGTGGTCCCATGGCCCCCGGTGACGTCTTCTCGCGTCGGCGCGGGGGCGTCCTCCTCATCGCGGCGATCTTCTTCGCCGTCGCGCTCATCGCCGGGCTGCAGGGGATCCCGCAGTTCACGTCACCCGATCCCTCGGCGGGCGGAGCCGCCGTTCCGAATCCGCTCCCGCCGATGGCCTCGGACGGCCCGCTGTCCGAGCTCCCGCCGCCCGGGGACAATCTGCTGCTGCGGATCATCGCCCTCGTCATCGCCTCGCTCGTCGGTCTCGCGATCCTCGTGCTCGTCATCCGCATGCTCATCCGCCTCATCCGCAGCCTGTGGCGGAGCCGCCCCCTCGCCCGCATGGAGGGGACGGCTCCCGACGTCGGAGGGGCGATCGGGGCGGCCGCCGAGGAGACCCTCGACGCCCCGGAAGTTCGCCGCGGCATCGCCGGAGCCCTCCACCTCATCGATGAGCGCCCCCTGCCCGCCGACGCCATCATCGCCGCGTGGGTGGGGCTGGAGGACAGCGCTGAGCGCGCCGGACAGCGGCGGGGGATCGCGGAGACGCCCGCCGAGTTCACTGTGCGCGTGATGAGCCTGCACCCCGAGGGCTCCTCCGCACTGCGCGGTCTTCCCCGGCTGTACGAACGCGTCCGCTTCGGCGGCTACCGCGCGACCGAGGCGGACAGGGCGGCGGCGCGCGCTTTCCTCCGTGCCATCGAGGAGGAGTGGGAATGATGGGCCGGATCGTGCTCTCCGTGATCGGCGTCGCGGGCGCAGCGCTGCTCGTGCTCATGCTCTCCACCTTCGGTATCCCGGCGCTGTTCAGCTCCGCGTGGATCCTGCTGGTCGTTGCGATCGGCATCATCACGCGCCAGAGTCTCTTCGGAGAGAGCGAGAACTGGCCGCCCGCCCGCAGGGAACGGCCGTACCGCGGCTCTGACGTCTCCCGGCTCGCCTGGTCCATCAACACCCACTCGGGCGTCGTCGCTATCGGTCTCACCCGCCGCATCACGGCCCTCATCCGCCATCGTCTGGCCGTGCGCGGGCTCGACCTCGACGACCCCGACCACGCAGGGCGCATCGATGCGCTCTTCGGCGGCGCCTGGGCCCGCGAGGTGCTTTCGGCGCGCGAGATGCGCCACGCCGACGTCGACCGACTTCTTGACCTCATCGAACGTACGCCACCCGTGCCGGAGAAGCCCACCGCTTTCGCTCTTCGCGAGCAGACAGGAGATCACCATGACGGAACAGCCTGACGTCCAGCGCATTGCTGAGACCGGCCAGCGCGTGCTCGCCGCGGTCCGCACGGCCGTCGTTGGCATGGACGAGTCGCTCACGATCACGCTCGCCACGA
>JAATFJ010000163.1 GCA_015655255.1 Actinomycetales bacterium
CGCTCGCCTCCTTGAGGAAGCGCCCCGTGCCGGAGATCGTCCCGCCCGTGCCGACACCCGCGACGAAGTGGGTGACGCGGCCGTCGGTGTCGTCCCAGATCTCGGGGCCCGTCGTCTCGTAGTGCGCACGAGGCCCCGCCGGGTTGGCGAACTGGTTGGGGTTGAAGGCTCCGGGGATCTCGCGGCTCAGTCTCGCGGCGACGCTGTAGTAGGAGCGCGGGTCCTCGGGCGGCACGGACGTGGGGGTGATGACGACGTCGGCGCCGTAGGCCCGCAGAGTGGCGACCTTGGCGCCGTCGAACTTCTCCGGGACGACCAAGACCATCCGATATCCGCGCTGCAGAGCGACAAGCGCGAGGCCCGTGCCGGTGTTCCCACTCGTCGCTTCCACGATCGTGCCGCCGGGACGCAGCAGGCCGTCCCGCTCCGCGGCGTCGATGATCGAAGCGGCGATGCGGTCCTTCGCGGAGCCTCCGGGGTTGAAGTACTCGACCTTGGCGAGCACCGTGGCGCGCAGACCAGCGGTGACGGAGTTCAGACGGATGAGCGGGGTGTGGCCAACGAGTTCGGCGATGTGCTGGGCGTAACGCACGGATGTGTCCTGAGGGTGAGGTCGCGCACGGAGAGACGCGAGAGTGTCTGGGGTCGTCGAAGGCGCGCAAATGCGCTCAGAGACAACACCGACAACTCAGGTTCACGGGATCAGGGTACCACGCGTCTCGGGCGTTCTCCTGCGGCGACAGAAGACAGAGGAGCATCGCAATGTGACCGGGAGCGCCGGAATGTGACGTTGCGCGTAGCAGCGAATTGAGCCCAGAAGCGAGGACCCTCTTGGGTGGAGGGTGTCGCCAGATGCATCGCCGCACCGCGACGCCGCCAGTGACGCGATCATGAAACGAGGCTCCTGTGTCCACCGATATCCAGACTTCTCCCCCAGCTCCTCCCGCGTCCGAGCTGGCAACGCCTCTCGATCGGCGGCGGCAGGTAGACCGCATCGTCGAAGAGGAGGAGAACAGTCGCCTCGCCGAGCTGCGGCCGCGGTTCGCCGCGAGCTTGGACATCATCCGGCGCAACTCGACGACAGCGGATCAGCAGGGAGCGCTTCAACAGGAGGGCGCACAGGCGCTCGTCGACACCGGTTTCACCCGCCTGCGTGTGCCGGAGCCTGCCGGGGGAACGGAGATTTCACTTTCCGACCTGTTCGCGCTCCTCACCGATCTCGGCGCGGCCGATCCGGGGGTCGCGAATGCGGTGCGCGGACACTTCACCTTCATCGAGATCCTGCGCCACCACCGCGACATCCCCGAGGACGCGCGGGCGCACTGGCTCGCAGAGATCGCCGCGGGTCGACTCTTCGGCAACGCCCAGACCGGCGCCCCGGATTCCCCCGCGACGACGGCCAGGAAGCGGCCAGACGGCACGTGGATCGTCAACGGACACAAGTACTACTCCAGCGGCTCCCTCTACTCCGACTACATTCGCGTCTCCGCCGAGGACGAAGAAGGACGGCCTGTGTGGGCCATCGTGCCGACGGCGCAGGAGGGCGTGACGCGCAGGTCGGACTGGGCAGGCTTCGGGCAGCGTACCTCGGCGAGCGGCAGCACGCTCTTCGAGGATGCGGTGGTCGCACCGCTGGGTCTCCTTCCCCTCGATACCGGGGTGACGCACCAATCGAGCTTCGTGCAGATCTATCACCTCGCGACCCTCACCGGCATCGTCCGCGAGGTGCTCGATGAGGCAGCATCGATCACCGCACGCAAGCCGCCGCGCAAGGAATCGTTCAGCGATTACGCCCTCGATGTGGTGGGCGATCTGTTCGTCTCCTTCATCGCGTCGCAGAGCCTCGTGCGCACCGCCGCCGATGCACTGGAGAACGCCAACAGGCTCTTCCTCACCAACGACGACCGGATCCCCTATGAGCTTCTCAGCGTGTACACGCTCGCGAACCAGGTTGCGGTCATCGCCCAGGCGCTCGAAGCAACGACGCATTTCTTCGATGCCGCGGGAGCAAGCCTCACCGCCACGGCGCGCGGCCTGGACCGGCACTGGCGGAACGCACGAACGATCGCCTCGCACAACCCCATCGCCGTGAAACCACGACTGCTGGGTGACTATCTCGTCACGGGACGCTTCTACGGGAGTCCGTTCCGCCCCTTCGAGGCGGATGGCGGTCCGAAGAAGGAATCGACCCCCCACCTCGGCGAGTGACTCCCCGTCACCCCACCTTCCCGTGGCGGGAGACTACGCGACCGGCGCGATGCGCCCCGGGATCGCATCGAGCAGGGCGCGGGTGAGGGGCGCCTGCGGATGCTCGAAGACATCCGCGGTGCGTCCGCTTTCCACCACGGTCCCTGACGCCATGACGAGCACCTCGTCGGCGACATCTCGGACAACCGCGAGATCGTGCGAGATGAGGAGGTAGCTGAGCCCGAGCCGGGACTGCAGCTCCCGCAGCAGTTCCAGCACCTGGGCCTGCACCCGGACGTCGAGCGCGGAGACCGGTTCATCGAGCACGAGGAGCTCCGGCTCCAGGGCGAGGGCTCGGGCGATGGCCACGCGCTGCCGTTGCCCCCCGGACAGCTCTGCCGGACGATTCTCGGCGAGCGCCGCGGGCAACGCGACCGCATCCAGGAGATACTGAATCCTCTCGGTGCGCTCCGCCTTCGTCCCCACTTGGAATGCCGTCAAGGGTTCGGCGATGATCCGCGCCACCGAGAAGAGCGGGTTCAGCGAGCCGTAGGGATTCTGGTAGACGAACTGCGCCTTCCGGCGGAACCCGCGCCGCTGCGCGGCAGGGAGCCGGTCCACCCGGATCGCGTCTTCGTCCGCGCCCGTGAAGACCACGCTTCCCTGCGACGGCGCAACCAGTCCCAGCGCCATGCGCGCGGTCGTGGATTTCCCCGAGCCGGACTCTCCGACAAGCGCGAGCGTCTGGCCGCGGCGCACGGCGAAGGAAACGCCATCAACCGCGGCACTCCCCTCCCGCGCACCGGGGAAAACCTTGACGAGACCTTCTGCACGAAGGATGACATCGTCACGCCCCGCTGTCGTCAGCGCCGGGCGCTCTCGCGGGAGGCCTCCGGAGGCGGCCCGAAGGCCGGGCGCCGCGGCGAAGAGCTCGGCCGTGTACGGCGCCCGCTCCGGGTCGTTCTGTTCTGAGGGTCGGAAGCGATCGACGATACGACCTTCCTTCATCACGAGGATCCGGTCCGCCCGGTCGAGGGCGACGCCGAGGTCGCGTGTGATGAGCAGCACGGAACTCCCTCGATCGGCGCTCAGCACCGCCAGCTCATCGAGCACGTGACGCTGCGTGGTGACATCGAGCGCACTCGTCGGCTCATCGGCGATGATCAACCCGGGCTCATTCGCCACCGCGATAGCGATGAGTGCCCGTTGCTGGAGACCACCGGAGAGCTGGTGCGGATACAGGTCCGCATAGTATTCCGGATCCGGCATACCTGCCCTGGCAAGAATCTCCGTCACACGGGCCCTCGCTTCTCGCGCGGGAACGCCGTGCACGGTGAGCGCCTCCGCCACCTGATGACCGATGTCCTTCACCGGGTTCAGCGAAGAACCCGGATCCTGCGCCACCATTCCGATGCGGCGTCCGCGAATCCGACGCCACTGCCGTTCGCTGATGCCGCGCAGATCGGCCTCCCCCAGCCGGAGGGACTCGGCGCGCGCCCTGGCGTTATCCGGCAGCGCGTTGATGATGGCACCCGCGACGGAGGACTTGCCAGAGCCCGACTCTCCCACCAGGGCGACCGTCTCCCCCGCGGCGATCCGGATGCTGATGTCTCGGATGGCCGCGAGGTTTCCCGTGCGCGTCCGATAGTCGACGCGGAGTTGCTGGATGTCGTAGTCCACCGGTGCGCTCATACTGTCTGCCTTCGACGTCCGAGGGAATGGGAGAGATGGTTGGCGGAGAGGACGACCACAACGATGATGAGCCCCGGCAACGTCGTCAGCCACCAGGAGGTCGCCAGATAGTCGCGTCCTTCGGCCACGAGGAGTCCCCACTCCGGCTGCGGCGGCGGCTGTCCGAATCCGAGGAAACTCAATGTCGAGACGGAGATCACCGCACTGCCGAGTTCCAGGACGGCGAGGGCGAGCACGGGTCCGATGGAGAGTGGCAAAACATGCTTGACCAGCACGCCGAAGTTGCTCACGCCGAGTGACCGGGCGGCCTCGACGAACTCCGCGCTTCGCCAGCGGATGACCTCTCCTCGCGCGAGGCGAGCGAAGGCCGCGGCCGAGGCCACACCGACAGCGATGGCGACGTTCGTCGTGCCGAATCCGAGAGCCGTCACCACCGACATCGACAACAGCAACCCGGGGATGGCCATCACGATCTCGACGATGCGCATGGCGACGTTGTCGACGACGCCGCCGATGAACCCGGCGACCACTCCCAGCGCTGTCCCCAGCACGAGAGCGATGGCCACGGCGAGCAACGTCGCCTGCAGGGAGGTTGCCGAGCCGTAGACGGTCCGAGCGAACACATCTCGGCCGAGATGATCGGTGCCGAAAACATGCGCCAGGCTCGGCGGTTGCAGACGGACGAGGGGATCGGCGTAGAGCGGGTCGAGAGGAGTGAAGACCGCAGGAAACAGGGCCCAGAAGATCACGACCACGAAGACGAGGGCCGCGAGGATGTTCATGGGGCGACGCAGCCAAGCGAAGAGTCGCTGACGGCCCGCCGGGCCGCGGCGCGGCACGGGCGGAGAAACCGGGGAGAAGACGACAGGGGCGCTCATGCGGTGTGCGCCTTTCTGGACACGCGTCTGACGCGATACTCGATGAGTCGAGGATCGATGAGCGGGTAGAGCAGATCGACGATGAGGTTCACGAGCACGAAGACGAAGGCGGCGAAGACCACGACGGCCTGCACGACCGGGGTGTCCTGCGATTGCACGGCCGTCTGGGTGAGCCGTCCGATGCCATTCCTCGTGAACACCGTCTCGACGACGACGGAACCGGCGAGAAGGTTGCCCGCGATCACCCCGGCCATTGACAGCGCAGGGATGATCGCGTTGCGCAAGGCGTGTGCAAGAAGACGGCGTATCCGGGAGAGACCCTTGGTCTTCACCACCTGAATGTAGGGCTGCTCCCAGGCATCGGCGAGGGAGCGGATGAGAACCTGAGCCACCAGGGCACCGTGGGGAACGCTCAGTGCGATGGCGGGGAGCACAAGAGCGGCGAATCCGTCGTTGCCCATGGCCGGGAACACAGGGTTCTGGAAAGAGAGGAACTGCAGGAGCAGGAGTCCGATCCAGAACGTCGGCACCGCGACTCCCGCCGCGGGCATGGTGCGGAGCAGTCCGGCAAGACGTTCCGAGGACGAGAGCGTCACGAGCAGCGCGATGGCGACCCCGACGACGAGGGACAACAGCAGCGCCGCGGACGCGAGCTGCAGCGTTTCCGGGAGGGCGCCGAGCAGCATCTCCGAGACGGCGTTCCCCGTACGGATCGAGGTGCCGAAGTCCCACGTCACGGCGCTCCCCAGCGCGAGCAGATACTGCAGGAAGAGCGGCTGGTCGAGATGGTATTCGGCGCGGAGGGCGTCGATCTGCTCCTGACTGACCGCACCGATGTCGCCACCGCCCATGTCCCCCGCGATCAGGATGCTGACGGGGTCACCGGGAAGGAGGTAGAGGATGAGAAAGCTCAGCGTGAAGGCGCCCCAGAGAACGAGGACCCCCTGAGCGAGGCGAAGAAGGATGTGCCGCGCGAGGCGGTTTCCTCCTTCACCGCGCACAACGGCCCGATGCTCACTCACCGTCGGACTGGATCCAGGTGTCGGAGAAGATATACCGCGATGTGGCGTCGTAGCGGAAGCCCTTCACGTCCTTCGCCGTCGCGACCGCTCCGAGCGATTCAACGAGGGGAAGGGCATACCCTTCGGTGATGAGTTGCTCGCTGATGGAACCGGCCAGCAGCGCATACCGCTCGGCGTCGTCCGTCACCGTGAGGGTTTCCTGGAAGAGATCATCGAGCGGAATCCGCTCGATCCGCTGATTCGTGTTCTGCTGATCGATGGCGTACACCGTGCGGATGATGTCCGGGTCGGCGCGGGTGAGGCCTCCCGAAATGATCTCGTAGTCTCCGTTCTCGAGGATCACGGAGCGCTCGGCGAATGTCACCGTTTTGATCTGCAGATCGATACCGATCTCCTTCAGCTGCTGCTGGATGAGTTCGAAGTAGGCGTACTGGTAGTAGTCGGTGAGTTCGACAGTGAGAGGCTGCCCGTCCTTGTACCGGATGCCGTCGTCTCCGAGTTCCCAGCCTGCCTCGTCGAGAAGCTTTCCCGCTCCCTCCGGGTCGTACGCGAGGAGCTCCGCATTGCTCGCATAGCCCGGTGTCGACTGGGAGACGGTGTTCGTCGCGGGGCTCTGCTCCGGGAACAGCACTGTGACAAGCTGTTCGCGGTCGATGCACTTGCTGATCGCGTAGCGCACGTGCTCGTCCTGAAGAACAGGCGTCTGCACATTGGGCCAGAGGTTTACCGGTGCTCCCGGATTTGCCGAGTAGTACAGCGGGTACCCCGCGGATTCGAGCGCAGGCTCGTCCTGGACGTTGATCCCTGTGAAGTCCACCTGTCCCGAGGTGAGCGAACCGATGCGCACCTGCGCCTCCGGGATCACCGTGAAGACGACCTCATCGAGGTAGGCAGGGCCCTCGTGTTCGGCGAGTTCCGACCCCCAGTTGTAGTCCTCATTGCGCACGAGGGTGACGACCTGATTGTCCTCATTGTAGGAGAAGGCGAATGGACCGGTGCCGATGACATCACCATCGCAGCGCTCCTCCGGCGTGCGATCGAGCGTGGCGTCCGCGTAGAAGCCGAGGGTGACGGTGGAGGTGGCCTGGAGGAACTGCGCGTTGGGCTGTGCGAAGACGATCTTCACCTCGTGATCGCCCAGTACCTCCACCGTCTGGAGACCGTAGACATAGGTCTGTCCGAGGCTGGATCGCGCTCCCAGCGAGGCGATGGACTCGAGGTTCCGCTTGACCGACGCCGCGGTGAAGGGGGTTCCGTCATGGAAGGTGACATCGTCGCGCAG
The DNA here is from genome assembly GCA_015655255.1 of Actinomycetales bacterium. The sequence continues at coordinate 7,062 of JAATFJ010000163.1, forward strand.
TTGGAAGGTGAACTCCCGCGCGTCGTCACTGACCTCCCAGGATTTTGCAAGCTTCCCGACGAGGGCGCCGGTCTCTGGATCCTGTTCCGTGAGCGAGTCGAGCACCTGCGACGCAACCTGCAGTTCGGATCCCCGCGCCTGCTGACCGTCCAGGCAGTTGTAGTCGGAGGAGTTGGCGACGCGCAGCGTACCGCCCGCGACCGCTTCCTCTGGGGGCGCGGCACTGCCCGTTACGCTGCTCGACGAGGCGCTGCACCCCGCGAGGAGGATCACGGCTGCCGCACTGACACCCGCAAGAAGAGACGTTCTGTGTCCTGACATGAAACGATGCTTTTCCATCGAGAACGAACAGCGGAACACCATTCGCAACACGTTGATTATCTAAATGAATAATCAACATGCCCTCAAGAACAACGATCAATTACTGCACATGACTCTTCATGTCGTCTCCGCGACCAAAAAGGAGCGAGCGACGTACGTTACGCCGCTCGCTCTTTTCGTTATTGCCCCGAGCATCAGCTCTGCTGACGCCCCATCACCGCAGGTTCTCCCGGAGCGTCGCGCCCGCATAGCGACGCCGGAACAGCCCTCGCTGCTGCAGCACGGGCACGACCTCCTCCACGAAGAACGGCACGTCCCGCTCCGTGAATGGCGGCATGAACACGAAACCATCAGCCGCGTCTGCCTCCAACCACTGTATGAGGTCCGTCGCGAAGTCTTCCGGCGTCCCCGCGATCTCGCGATGACGTCCGCCCGCCGCGGCGATCAGAGTCTGCGCGACCGTGAGCCGATCGGAGCGAATCCGCTCTGAGAGATGCAGAAACGTCCCCACGGAGTTGTCGACCACGCGCACATCCGGCAGCAGTTCCGCGGGGAAGGCGCTCTCCGGAGACAGATCACGGATGCGGCCCTCCTCGATATGCAGATAGCGTGCGGTGAGAGCGTAGAGCGGCTCCAGATCGACGAGGCTGTCCAGGTGCTCTTTGTATTGCACGGCCTCGTCGCGCGTGCGGGCGAGATAGGGGATCACTCCCGGGGTGATGCGCAGCGCCGCCGCATCCCGTCCCGCCTTCGTCGCCGCGGCGCGAACCTCGGCGACGAAGCGACGGGAGACCTCGAGACTCGGCTGGATGGCGAAGACAAGTTCTGCATGCGTCCCCGCGAGTGCGATGCCCTCGGGAGATCCTCCCGCCTGCGAAATGAGCGGGTGGCCCTGCGGACTCGGCGGGATGTCCAACGGCCCCGCCACTTGGAAGAACTCCCCCTCATGTCCGAGCACTCCCCGTCTCTCATCCCAGAGCCCTTCGACGACGGTGAGAAACTCATCGGCGACCTCATACCGCTTTGCATGGTCCGCCCACAGCGTGTTTCCGAAGTTCTTGGCCGCGCGGGGATGCGAGGTGGTGACGGCGTTCCACCCAGCCCGGCCCTCGCTGAGCAGATCCAGCGAGGCGAAGAGTCGCGCGATGTTGTAGGGCTCGAAGAACGTCGTCGATGAGGTGGCGATGAGCCCGATACGACTCGTCCGCACAGCGATGGCTGAGAGCAGTGTGACCGGCTCATATTTGCGGGCGAACCGCTCCCGCGCTCCCCCCTGCTCGTCGCCGTCTGAAGAGGGGAGGGAGGCGGCGGACTTCGCCGTACCCGGCCCGCCCGCCGCCGGCGAGTCGGCGACGAAGACCGCGTCGAAGAGCGCTGTCTCCGCCTCCTGCGCGAGCGCGGTGAGGCCGCTCGCGCCCGCGTACCGCCGTGCGGAGAGCCCCAGAGCAGCGGGATGCTCCCCGATCGGGTTGAGGAAGAACGGAAGATGCGCCTGTCGCGTCATCGCCAGACCTTTTTCAGCCCACGGGAACACCGGCGACGTCCGCACCGATGAGTCCGCGCAGGGTCGTGGCCTCATACTCGCGCTTGTGGATCCCCTTGCGCTGCAGCAGCGGAGCGATCTCGTCGGCGAAGGTGTCCAGCGCATCGGGGAAGTGATCGAGCATGAGGTTGAAGCCGTCGGCGGC
>JAATFJ010000165.1 GCA_015655255.1 Actinomycetales bacterium
AGGCGGCGCGCGGGGGCGCCGCCTCGCGACAGAGGGCTTCAGCTACGGATGCGGCTGGGGCCGCTCGCAGTCTGCTCGACGACGATCTGCGCGGGGATCTGCTCCTGCATGGCCTCGACGTGGCTGATGACGCCGACGATACGCCCTCCCTGCCGGAGCTCGTCGAGGGTGCGCATGGCGACGTCGAGCGTGTCTCCGTCGAGGGAACCGAATCCCTCGTCGATGAAAAGGGTGTCCAAGCGGATTCCGCCCGCGCGTGAGGTGACGACCTCGGACATCCCCAGCGCGAGGGCGAGGGAGGCGAGGAAGGTCTCTCCCCCGGAGAGCGACTGTGCCGGACGTGTCTGCCCTGTGAATGCGTCGAAGACGACGATGCCGAGCCCGGAGGCCGCGCGCCGGGCGGCGAGCGCATCCGAGTGCTGCAGCTGAAACCGCCCCGCGGACATATCGGCGAGGCGACGATTCGCGGCGGCGACGATCTCTTCCAGCTCGGCGGCGAGGACGAAGGTCTCAAGGGCCATGCGCCGCGTGTTCGCACCGCGTCCGGCGAGCGTGTCGGCAAGCGCCTGCAGGGTCTCGTGTGCTGCGGCCTGGGCGGCGCCGTGCTCGTGTGCGGCGAGCGCCTGAGAGAGCAATCCGCTGAGCTGGCGGACGATGGTCTCCGCTGCACCTGCGTCGTCGACGGCCCGCCGCCAGATCTCTCTCGCGTCCGCGGCCGCGCGCTGTGCGGCGTCGACATCCACGGGCTCGGCGGGGATATCGCGCGCGGCGAGGGCGGCGAGAGCGTCGGATGCGGTGCGCCGGCGGACGGCATGGTCGGTGAGACGCTGTTCGAGCGCCTGTTGCTCCGCGGCCGTCCGCAGAGCGGCACCGACGGTGTCCGCATTCCGGAAGAGCGAGGCAGAGATGGCCGCATCGCGGGCACGTTCCGCCTCGGCCCTCTGCACCCCAGACCGTTCCCGCTCGTCGAGGGCGGAGAGGAGCGATGCCGCGGCATCGAGTTGCGCCGTCGCGACATCGAGGCGCGCGCTCACCGTGGCGAAGTCTCCGCGAGCCGTGTGGATCTCGGCCTCCGCGTCCCGTCGGCGCTGAGCAAGCGCGGCACCCCGCTCCCGTACGGCGCTGAGCGCATCGACGGCCTCACGCCGGGACGCGGCGAGGACAGCGGAGCGCTCCCCCGCTGCAGTGAGAGCGTCATCCTGCTCCGGGAGCGCCGCGGAGGCGTCGCGTGCGGCGGCGTGCTCCTGCTGCGCCGTGCGCAGTTCCTCTGCCGCTCTGTCGGGAGTGCGCCCCTCGGACCGCGCCGCCGCCGCCGCATGCGCGGAGCGGAGCGCCGTGACCCGCTCCGCGACCTCCCGCTCCCGCTGGGCGGCCTCATCGCGCACGGCCTGGGCGTGAGCGACGTCCTCCTCGGAGACGGGGTCGGCATGCGCGGCGGGAAGCGGATGCTCCAGGGACCCGCACACAGGGCAGGCGAGCCCCTCCGCGAGCCCTTCCGCGAGCTCTCCGGACATACCGTCGACGCGTCGTCGCTGCAGTGCCGCGAGCGTCGTCTGCGCCTGCGCGGACGCCTCCGCCGCCTCCGCACTGCGCCGTTCCTCCGCCCGCAGCTCGTCGTCGAGGCGTGCAGACTCCTGCGCCGCATCCCGGCGGGACGCAGCGCGCTCTTCCTCACGGGCGAGATCGGGGAGGCGATCGGCGAGTCGGCGGGTCGCGTCGCGCTGGGCGGTCAGTGCGGCGATGCGCGCGGGGAGTTCGGCGTTCTCCGCATCGATGTCCTCGATGCGCGCGGACTCAGCCCTTTCCGCCTCCTGAACCTCGGCGTGCTCGGCGGCGCGCGCATCCTGCTGTGCCTCCTGCTCCGCGCCGCGCCGCCACAGGGCGGTCTCTCCCGTTCTCCGTGCGATCCAGGCGCGCAGAGCATCCTGGTCACCCGGGACGATGTCCTCGCCGATGCCGTCCCAGAGCGTGCGGGCATGCTGCTCCTGGGCGATGGCGGCCGATTCGCTCTCGCGGGCACGCAGTAGGGCGTCGAGCGGTGCCCGGAGGGATTCTGCGGCGCGGGCATGATCCAGCTCCGCGCGGGCCGCGTCGATGAGGGGCTGCTCGGCGTCGAGAGCGGCGAGCGTCGTGCGAGCCTTCTCGCGCTCCTGTTGCTCCTGATGCTGCGCGCGTATGGCCGCGAGCGCTGCATCGCCGATCGTCACTGCCTGTTCCGCGGCGCGGCGGCGCTCCTCGACGTCCTGGGATCGGGCCACGGCACGCGCACGGGCATCGTCGAGGGCACGGAGCCGTTCCGCGGTCGTCCGCGCCTCCTCGGCGGCGGAGCCCTCCGATGCCGCTTCCTCCTCTCGCCACCAGCCGTGCTCCTCAGCGATCACCTCCGCCTGTTCCACGAAAGCGGTGACGGCAGCGATCGTCGCGCCCAGGGACTGCTCCGAGGCCTTGCGCCGCTCATCAAAGCGCGTCTGGATATCCTCGAAGCGCTCGGTGCCGAACAGACGGCGCAGCAGCGATTGGCGTTCCCTGCTGTCGGCGAGGAGGAAGCGTGCGAAGCGGTTCTGCGCGAGCAGGATCACCTGCAGGAACTGCTGTTGCGTGAGCTGCAGGATCTCATCGAGCAGCCCCGCCACATCGACGGCGCGCGCCGCGCGCCCCACCCAGGTGCCGTCCGTCCACTCCTCCAGCGCGGCCGTGGCCGCCTGCTTCGTCATCGTTCCGCCGCGTTTGGCGGGACGCAGGTATTCGGGTGACCTTGTGACACGGAATCGGCCGGCCGGAGTGCTGAAGTCCACCGAGACGCGGCTCTCGTCCCCCGGGCCGGAATGGTCGCTGCGCAGCCGCTTCTCCCCCGTCTCGTATCGGGGGACTCCGCCGTAGAGGCCGAAGCAGATGGCGTCGAGGATGCTCGATTTCCCCGCCCCCGTGCGCCCGGCGATGAGGAAGATCCCGTCGTCCGCGAAGGCGTCGAAATCGACCGTCTGTACATCAGTGAAGGGCCCGAAGCCCTCGATCTCCACGCGATGGAGCCGCATCAGCGCACTACCTCCGCCCGCACGCGCTCATCGAGCACGGCGCGCAGCAGTGCGCTCTCCTCCGCGCTCGGCCCCGCACCCGCGCGGACATGGGTGAGGAAGGCGTCGATGCGCTCCTCATCGGTCGCTGCCGCCCGCAGCCGCGCCGCGTAGCTGCGTTCCTCCTCCGCGGCGCCACCCGCGGGACGGTGCATGACGAGGGCGCAGTGCGGGAAACGCTCCCGCAGACGGCGCATCGGCTCGATCTGCGGCACGGGATCGGTGTACACCGCGCAGACCCAGGCCGCGCGGTGCGCCTCGACGTTCGCGTCGGAGAGGATCTCGTCGAGGGGCCCCTCCAGAGTGACGAGTCGACGCGGCACGGGCAGCGGCAGCCACTCAGCGGTCACGGCACCCGCCGCATCCAGCTCGACGAGCCAGGAGCCGCGCTCCTTGTGCGCCTCCCCGAAGCTGTAATGCAACGGCGCGCCCGCATAGCGCACCCGCTCGCTCAGCCGCTGCCGTCCGTGGATATGGCCGAGGGCGACATAGTCGGCGCCGTCGAAGACGGAGAGCGGGACGACGTCGAGCCCGCCCTGCCGCACCTCGCGTTCGAGCCCCGCGGTCGCCTCGACGCCCGCCGCGAAGCAGTGCGCGAGGACGACGCTCCTCCCCTCGCGGACGGCGAGATCGGCACGCACGAGATCCATGACATGTGCCATCGTCAGCGCCTGGGTGCGCAACGGGCTCCCCTGCGCATCGCCCTCCGGCCAGTGCTGCCGCACGATCGCCGGTTCCAGATAGGGGATGCCGTAGAAATGCACCGGACCGTCGGCATCCGACATCGTGACGGGCTCGGCGAGGCGGCGTGGATCGGTGCGCACATGCACGCCCGCGCGCAGCAGCCCCGCCTGGAAGCCCAGCCGCGCGGCGGAGTCGTGGTTGCCGCTCGTGACGATGACTGCGGCACCTGTCTCATGCAGAGCGGCGAGGGTATCGCCGAGCAGGGTGTAGGCCGCGGCGGACGGTGCCGCCGAGTCGAAGACGTCCCCCGCGACGAGGACGACGTCGACCTCGTGCGCACGCACCTGGGCGATGAGCGCACCGAGAACATCGGTGAGGGCGTCGAGCGTGGAGGCGCCGTGGAAGCTCCGGCCGATGTGCCAGTCCGAAGTGTGCAGAATGCGCATCCCCCTACGCTACGGACTGCCGCCGACATCCGCGCCGTGCCGTGCCGCGCCTCCCTGTCCGTCACAATTCGTCACACTGCGGACACTGCTCCGGGACTCAGCGATGTCGCAGCAAATCGGCCTTCTCTGGGTGCGCGGCGAACCAGTCTGCGACGTACCAGCAGACCGCGTCGATCTTCCGGTCGCCGCGCTTCTCGATGTCGGCGACGGCCCCGTCCACGACACGCGCGGCAAGCCCCTGGCCGCGGAATATCGGGATGGTGAAGGACCGGGTCAGGGCGATCGTCTTCCCGTCGTCGCGGTAGTCCAGCACGCTCACGAGGGCACCGTCGCGGGTGAGCGCATACCGGGAGGCGTCCTTCTCATCGGTGAGGACAAAATCGCTCGTTTCCGTCACGTCTCTACGTTAACCTCGGAGGCGACGCGCCGCACTCCTTTGACACGGACCGACATCATCGGACATAATCGCCCCATGACTTCCCACGCATTCCCTGTGTCCGCCCTGGAGGCGAACGGGACTGCCGGCATGATGATGCCCGGCAGCGTGGGCATGTGTTGCCGAATGTGCCGCTGATCGCGCGCACCACCCGCCCCGCTCCGCGAATCGCCCTCTGCGTCGCCTGAGCATCCGCGCACCTTCTGCGTGTGCCTCCCGGCCGTCCCGGCCTCCATCGCAACACCTCTGAGCCGCATCGGCTCCTTCCGCAAGGACCTTCTCTCATGTCGAACACCGCCCTTCTCGAGCGCCCCCTCGCCCCCGTCACCCCGCTCCGCGCCGTCGCCCCGCTTCCCGAGGCCGCGCCCATCGCCCCCGCAGACCTCCCCGCTACGCGCTCGCCGCGCGGTTTCGCCCTCTATGTCGGCCTCGACGAGATCAAGGCCGCCGAGGCAGGCGTGAGCCTTCCCGTCCTCGTCGATGCATTGCGCCGCACGCTCGCCGAGCTCGCCCCCGGAGCAGAGACCCACGCCACCGTCGCACTCGCCCCGCACGGTTCCGGCGGCCGCGACCTCGACGTCGTGCGCCTCGCCCTGCACGAGCCCGGCGCCGTCGCCCGCACGAAGGCCGCAGAGACCGCCGAGGTCGAGGAGAACGAGGGCGTGACCGTCGACATCTCCCGCAAGCGCGTGCTCATCGACGGCGACTCCGCCTCCTTCACCTATAAGGAGTTCGAGCTGCTGCAGTACCTCGTCCTGCGCGAGGGTCGCACGATCGAGCGCACAGAGCTCGTCTCTGCCCTGTGGCAGGCGGGCGACGATGAGGCGCCCGGCGAGCGCACGATCGATGTGCACGTCCGTCGCCTGCGCGCCAAGCTCGGCCGCTACGAGGACATCGTCCGTACCGTCCGTGGCGTCGGCTACCGCTTCGACCGGCACGCCGATGTCGCGATCCGCTACGGCCACGGCACGCCGTCCCCCGACCGCTTCTAATCCCCCCTCCCACACCTCCCGCAGGAGCGCCAGTTTTCTGCATCCGCGCCAGGAAAACATGCCGCAGATGCGGATCTGTGGCGCAGATGCATGGCGCGAGCGCGGTGGGCGGCACGAGGGCGGCGCGAGGGCGAACGTCGGAGGGGGCGCTTAGGGTGAGGGCATGAGCCTCATTGCGGAGCGTCCCCGGGTGCGCACGGCCACGACCGATGCGTCGGCGGAACGCCGCGAGTCCGGGTACCGGCCCGGTCGCCCAGTCGACCTCCTCGCGACGGTCGGAGTGCTGCGCCGTGGAGGGACCGATCCCACGATGCTCGTGCACGCGGCTGTCGTATGGCTCGCCTTCGGCACGCAGGCGGGGATCGCCACCCTCGCGCTGCGCGGCGGTGGCGACGAGGTCCGGGCGACAGCCTGGGGACCT
>JAATFJ010000290.1 GCA_015655255.1 Actinomycetales bacterium
CCGGGAGCGGGCCCGGGCCGTGCGCGGCGGCGCCGGATAGACTGCCGGGTCGGCCGCGACGGGCGACCCCGACTCCGACAGAAGGACGTGCTCCATGGCCTCCACCGCCGACATCCGCAACGGCGTCGTCCTGAACGTCGACGGGCAGCTCTGGAACGTCGTGGAGTTCCAGCACGTCAAGCCCGGCAAGGGCGGCGCCTTCGTGCGGACCAAGCTCAAGAACGTTCTCACGGGCAAAGTCGTCGACAAGACCTATAACGCGGGAGCGAAGATCGAGACCGAGAATGTCGATCGTCGCGACTTCACCTACCTGTACACGGACGGCGACGGCTTCGTCTTCATGGACGTCGCCGACTACGACCAGATCACCGTCGGCGCCGCGACCGTGGGCGACGCGAAGAACTTCCTCCTGGAGAACCAGCAGGTCACGATCGCGTTGAACAACGGGAACCCGCTCTACGTCGAGCTTCCCGCCTCCGTCATCCTCGAGGTCACCTACACGGAGCCCGGTCTGCAGGGCGACCGCTCCTCCGCGGGCACCAAGCCCGCAACGGTCGAGACGGGCTACGAGCTGCAGGTGCCGCTGTTCCTCGAGCAGGGCACGAAGATCAAGGTGGACACCCGCACGGGCGATTACCTCGGCCGCGAGAAGTAAGGCGTGAGCGCCCGTTCCAAGGCACGCAAACGCGCGCTCGACATCCTCTTCGCCGCCGACGTGCGAGGGGAGGACCCTGCGGTGATCCTCGCCGCAGAGGCGGAGAGGGCGGCGAACGAGCCCGCCCGCGAAGCATCTTGGCTCTATGCCCGGGAAATCGTTGACGGCGTCCTCGATCACGGGGACGACATCGATGCGCAGATCGTCGCGCACAGCCGGGACTGGAAGATCGACCGCATGCCCGCCGTCGATCGTGCCGTGCTCCGCATCGCGGTCTGGGAGATCCGGTACAACGCAGGTGTCCCTACGGCCGTCGCGATCGATGAGGCGATCGAACTGGTCAAGGAGTACTCCACCGAGGAGGCCGGCTCCTTCATCCATGGCGTCCTCGCGCGCATCGCCCGCGACGACTGAGAGCTCGGTGTCGGTGTGCACCGGCAGGATAGGTTCATGCCCGCTCCCTTCCTCGCGCCTTCGCTCATCCGAGCGCTGACGGACGACGGCGGCTATCGGCGCGGGACCGGGTACTTCCGCAGCGGCGAGGTCATCGGGCTGCGCTGGGATGAGGCGTCGCGGACTCTCTCGGCGACCGTCCGCGGGACACGGAGCGCGCCCTACCGCTGCACCGTCCGGTTCGATGCGCGCGGAGAGCGTGCCGTGGCGACCACCTGCTCCTGCCCGATGCGGACGGCGTGCAAGCACGTCGTCGCCGCTCTCCTCGCGAGCAACGCCATTCACGAACCGGAGGGTCCCGTCGTGAAGCCTGTCCCCGCAATGTTCCCCGCCCCGACTCCGCCGGCGGGATGGCGGAGCATCCTCGGATCCGAGACCGGGACTCCCGTGCCCGTGCCACTGGCCCTCGGCGTCGAGCTGCGTCACCGGCCGCCCCGTGCGGGGCAACGGTGGACGGCGCCGCGGCCCGAGGCGATCGACCCGCGCACCTTCGCCCATGGCGCCCCCGAGGTGTTCCTCGCCGTGCGGCCAATGCTGCGCAGCGCGACGACGGGAGCGTGGATACACGGGGATGCGGGGTGGGACGTCGTACGCCGCTCTCCGCACCGCTTCGGCCGCGCCGTCTCTGGTTGGTTCGGGGACTTCCTCGCGATGGCACGGGACGCGCTGCTGTCCGGAACATCGGGAGTGTGGCTCACTCTCGACCGCATCGACTCTGCCCTGCTCTGGCCGCTCCTCCACGAAGGGACCGCGCGGGGCATTCCGGTCGTCCCCGCGCAGAAGCACACGACGGTCGCCCTCGCCGCCTCCGCCGGCGTCTCCGTACGTCTCGGCCGCACGGAAGCGGGGACGTTGCGGCTGCGCGCGGAGACCCGCGTGGACGGCGTCGTCGTCCCGGGCGTGCACGTGCACGCCCTCGGACACGTGGGCTTCTACGCCGCAGAGGCCGTCGACACGGGGATCGCACTCGTGCTCGCGGAGGCTCCGCTGAGTGCGCAGGCCCGCGCACTGTTGGGCACCGACCGTGCCGTCGATATCCCCCGCGACGATGAGGAGGAGTTTCGCGCAGAGGCGTATCCGCTTCTCGTCCGCGCCCGCGAGGTCACGGTGTATGAGAGCGCCGGGCTGCCCCCGCTGCCCGCGCCCGCACCCGTGCTGCAGGTGACCCATCGGCGGGGGGACCGTCTGGAGTACCGTTTCGTGTGGGACTACGAGGGTTTTGGGCGCTTCCCCCTCGACCCGTCCGCCCGCGCGGCCCGCGCCGTGGTGCAGGACATTGCCGCGGAGATGCAGGAACGTGCGCGGCTGGACGAGCTCTGGCAGCGCGCGGACGACGGCGCCTTCGCCGCCTCCGGAACACGGGAGGGAATCGGGGCGGCGGAGTTCGTCACGAGGCTGCTGCCCCGGCTGGAGGCCGCAGGCGTCCGCGTGGAACGCACGGGTAAGGCCAAGGACTACCGCGAGCTGTCCGGCGCGCCCCGGATCTCGGTGAACACCGTGGAGAGCTCCCAGCCCGACTGGTTCGACCTCGGCGTGCTCGTGACGATCGACGGCACGAGCATCCCCTTCACCCCGCTGTTCCGGGCGCTGAGCACGGGGCAGAAGAAGATGCTCCTCGTCGACGGCAGCCACTTCTCCCTCGCCCACCCCGCACTTCAGCGCCTCCGCGACCTCCTCGACGAGGCGGGGCAGCTCGGCGAGGAACCGGGGAGCCCGCGCATCAGCCGCTACCAGACCGCGCTCTGGGAGGACTTCGAGGATCTCGCCGAGAATGCAGAGCCCGCGGTGACCTGGCGGGCGACCGCCGAAGGACTGCGCACCGCGCACGGCGTCCCGTCCGTCCCCGTGCCGACGGCGCTCCGCGCGACCCTTCGCCCCTACCAGAAGGACGGCCTCGACTGGTTGGCCTTCCTCTGGGCGCACCGCTTGGGCGGCGTCCTCGCGGATGATATGGGACTGGGCAAGACCGTGCAGCTGCTCGCGTTCGTGCTGCACACTCGCGAGAAGGGGGAACGGCGGCCCTTCCTCGTCGTCGCGCCCACGTCGGTGCTCGGCATCTGGGCCGAGGAAGCCGCCCGGTTCGCGCCGGGGCTGCGCCTCGCAGTCGTGGAGGTGACCCGGGGTCGTCGGGCGGCCTCCGTCGCGGAGATCGCCGCGGACGCCGATATCGTCGTCACCTCCTACGCCGTCGCCCGACTCGGCGAGACGGAGTTCACCGCCGTGACCTGGGCGGGCCTCCTGCTCGATGAGGCCCAGTTCGTGAAGAACCCCGCGACGAAGTTGCACCGGGCCATCGCGCAGTTTCCCGCCGACGTCACCTTCGCCGTTACTGGGACCCCGCTGGAGAACAGCCTCAGCGAGCTCTGGGCGCTGCTGTCCCTCTCCGCGCCGGGGCTGTTCCCCTCTGCCCCGCACTTCCGTCGCGACTACATCCAGCCCATCGAACAGGGCAAGGTCCCGGAGAACGAGGAGGGCGGCGCCTTCCGCGCACAACGACTCGCCCGGCTGCGCCGCCGCATCCGCCCCCTCGTCCTGCGGCGGGCGAAGGAGAGCGTCGCCGCCGACCTCCCCGCGAAGCAGGAGCAGCTGCTGCACATCGCGCTGAGCCCCGCGCACCGTGCGCACTACGACGTCGTCCTGCAGCGCGAGCGACAGAAGGTCCTCGGTCTGCTCGACGACCTCGACCGCAACCGCTTCATCGTGTTCCGCTCCCTCACGGTGATGCGCATGCTGAGCCTCGCTCCCGCCCTCCTCGATCCGATGGATGCGCATCTCGGCTCGCGGAAACTCGATGTGCTCGTCGAACGTATCGCGGAGCTGCACGCGGAAGGGCACCGCGTCCTCGTGTTCAGCCAGTTCACGTCCTACCTCACGATGGCCGCGGAACGGCTCACGAAGGTGGGCATTGGCCACCACTACCTCGATGGGGCCACCCGACGGCGCCGCGCCGTCATCGAGGCATTCCGCACAGGCGACGAGCCGGTGTTCCTCATCAGCCTCAAG
>JAATFJ010000035.1 GCA_015655255.1 Actinomycetales bacterium
CTCTACGGCGCGGACCCGCGCCTGTCTGAGCGGCTGGGGCTCACGCGGCAGTGGCTGCACGCGCACCGGCTCGCCTTCGCCCATCCCGCGACGGGTGATCGGGTCTCGTTCGTGTCTCCCTACCCCGCTGATCTCGCACACGCTCTCGGCATCCTCCGCGCCGACTGAGTCCTCCGCCGTCCGCGCGCTGCCCCCTCCGCCCCCGCTGCTTTGCGCTGCCCGCGCGCTAAGTCCCCCGCCCGCGTGTCGCGCGAGACCCCCCTCCGAGCCACCCCCATCGCGCTGAGCCACCCACCTAAACACGTGAATACGTGGGTCGCTCGGAAGCATGTGGGTGGCTCGGCGGAGGATGCGCGATGCGAGAACGACGGGGACGCGGGCAGCCGAGTCGGCGGGCGGGTGGAGAGACGGGGAAGAATGCGCGTGTGAACTTTTCTCTTCGCGCCGGGCAATACCTGATGTGAGCACAGACAACGAGATCATCGCGCGCTCGATCGATGAGGCGGAGGCCTTCTCCGAGATCTTCGAGCGGCATGTCGCACCCGTCGGCGGGTACATCCGCCGACGGGTGGGGCCGGATGCCGTCGATGACGTCCTCAGCGAGACCTTCCTCATCGCTTTTCGTCGCCGCGCCTCCTTCGACCGCACGGTCGAATCGGCGCTGCCCTGGCTGCTCGGCATCGCCACGCGACTCGTGAAGAGCCATCGGGCGGAGGAGGCGAAGCAGTGGCGGGCGTTCGAGGCATCCGCGGGAGCGAGGTCGGCGGACGCGGTGCCGCAGCTCGCGGCGGATGCGCACCTCGATGCGCAGGCCGCCGTGCGGGCGCTCGCGCCGCGCATCGCCGCGCTCTCGTCGCGCGATCGAGACACGTTGCTTCTGTATGCGTGGGCCGACCTCCGATACGAGCAGATCGCGGAGGCACTCGGTGTACCCGTCGGCACGGTGCGGTCGCGGCTGAATCGTGTGCGTCGCAAGCTCGCGCCGCCGGGTTCGCACGGTGCGTCCCGGCTGACCTGGATGGTGAAGGAGGAGAACGATGCCGCTTATGGAACAAGTGCGTGAGGTCGGCGCCGAGGAGGCGCAGATCACCCAGAAAGAGATCGGCGCGGCGCGGATGGCACTGAGTCGGGAGATCGCGCGCGGACAGCGCCCCGCACGACGCCGGACCGTGCGCCGCCGGTGGGCGGGTATCGGCATCGGCGGCCTCGTCGGCGCTGCGGCCGCGACGGCCCTCATCATCGGCAACGTCGTCGGCCCGGTGGACGCGCCGAGCGCCTCGGCTGCTGTGTTCGATGAAGCATCGCAGGGCGCCGCAGAATCGGCTGATCTGGCGGTGAACGCCGGACAATACCTCCGTTATGAGGTGACGTGGACGTCCGTGCAGCGCTGGGATGCGGATTCGCCGGAAGGATATGAGCGGTTCGTCTCTTCAGACCTCTCGCGCACTGATGCGGCGATTGTTCTGACGGATACGCAGAGCACCTACGTCCCCGCGGATATCAACGGGACGTGGTACACCGACCGCAATCCACTACACATCACGGGTGTCTATGGGGAGAGAACGGAAGAGGCGACGGCCGACTGGGAGGAGAGCTTCGGAGGCGGACCCGGTGATTCCATCGCGGGTATCCGCGAGTATCCCGCGGGAATCGCGACCGCCACCGGGGGAGATGGAAAGTCCTTCGAATATTACCTGGACGGGCGGGACGAGTACGCGGATATGCCGACGGATCCGGAGGGAGCGGTGCAGTGGTTCACGGAGCGGTATGCCGGGGAGAACAACCCGGACGGTATGGCGCACTTCTTCATGGAGACGATCGCTGATGTCTCCGCCTTCAACCTTGCGCCCGGACCGGTACGCAGCGCGATCCTGGCCGCGTTCGCGACCTTGGACGGCGTGACCGTTATTGAGCAGAACGACGACACCACTCAGCTCCAGTATCTCTCCATCGACGGTGACGCCGCCCCGGTAGATATCGTTCTCGACACGGCCCGAGGCTATGTCCTCTCGGCGGTCACGCCCACGCCAGAGGAAGACGTCGTTCCCGACACGCTCGGGGACGTTCCCTCGTGGTTCAGCCGAACCGATGTCAGCGTCACGGTTGTCGACTCCGCGCCGCAAGCTGCGTCCTAGAAGTCGCCAACCCCGCCAACCCCCACCGCCGGGCAACCCACATCGCGCCGAGCCACCCACGTAAATGCGTGAATACGTGGGCGGTTCGGCGGCAGGTGGGTGGCTCGACGGAAGAAGCCCGGCGCGGGAATCTCGGCGGGGCGGACACGCCGCAGCGGGTGTCGGTGGCTCGACGTAGACTCGATGACGTGGCAGCCGATTCCTTTGTTCATCTTCATGTGCACAGCGAGTACTCCATGCTGGATGGGGCGGCGAAGATCGGGGCGATGACGCAGGCCGCCGCCGAATACGGGATGCCGGCGATCGCCGTGACCGACCATGGCAACACCTTCGCGGCCTTCGAGTTCTACAAGTCCGCGACGGCGGCGGGGATCAAGCCCATCATCGGTCTGGAGGCCTATGTCACCCCGGGAACGCATCGCAGTGATAAGTCCCGCGTGGCCTGGGGCGCCCCGGAGCAGAAGAGCGACGACGTCTCGGGTGGTGGCGCCTACACCCATATGACCATGTGGAGCCAGAGCACCACGGGGATGCACAACCTGTTCCGGCTCAGCTCGCTCTCCAGTATCGAGGGGCAGTACTTCAAGCCCCGTATGGACCGCGAGCTGCTGCAGACCTACAGCGAGGGGATCATCGCGACGACGGGCTGCCCCTCCGGCGAGATCCAGACGCGTCTGCGTCTCGGCCAGTACGACGCGGCGCGCGCGGCCGCCGCCGAGTTCCAGGACATCTTCGGCAAGGAGAACTACTTCGCCGAGATCATGGACCACGGTCTGAGCATCGAGCGGCGGGTGATGAGTGATCTGCTCCGCCTCGCGAAGGACCTCGATATCCCGCTCGTCGCCACGAACGACTCGCACTACACGCACCAGCACGAGGCCGATGCACACGCCGCTCTGCTCTGTGTGCAGTCGGGCTCGACCCTCGACGATCCCAACCGCTTCAAGTTCGACGGAGACGGGTACTACATCAAGACCGCGGAGGAGATGCGCCAGCTCTTCCGTGACCACCCCGAGGCTTGCAACAGCACACTCCTCATCGCCGAGCGCTGCGAGGTGAAGTTCGACACCGAGGCGAACTACATGCCGCGCTTCCCCGTTCCTGATGGGGAGACGGAGGAGAGCTGGTTCATCGAAGAGGTCGAACGCGGTCTGCACCTCCGGTACCCGGCCGGCATCCCAGACAACGTCCGCAAGCGGGCGGAATACGAGATCGGCATCATCACCCAGATGCAGTTCCCCGGCTACTTCCTCGTCGTCGCCGACTTCATCAACTGGGCCAAGGACAACGGCATCCGCGTGGGTCCTGGCCGTGGTTCCGGTGCGGGGTCGATGGCCGCTTACGCCATGAAGATCACCGACCTCGACCCCCTCGAGCACGGGCTCATCTTCGAGCGCTTCCTCAACCCGGACCGCGTGTCAATGCCCGACTTCGACGTCGACTTCGACGACCGCCGTCGCACCGAGGTCATCGACTACGTCACCCGCAAGTACGGATCAGAGCGTGTCGCGCAGATCGTCACCTACGGCACGATCAAGTCCAAGCAGGCTCTCAAGGACGCCGGTCGCGTCCTCGGCTTCCCGTTCAGCATGGGGGAGCGGCTCACCAAGGCCATGCCGCCGCCCGTCATGGGCAAGGAGATGCCGCTCGACGGGATGTTTGACCCTCAACACCCTCGCTACAAGGAAGCAAGCGAATTCCGCACGCTCATCGAGACCGATCCGGAGGCGAAGACCGTCTTCGACCGTGCCGTGGGCCTAGAAGGCCTCAAGCGGCAGTGGGGTGTGCACGCCGCCGGCGTCATCATGTCGAGCGATCCGCTCATCGACATCGTCCCCATCATGCGCCGAGAGCAGGATGGGCAGATCGTCACCCAGTTCGACTATCCCTCCTGCGAGACGCTTGGTCTCATCAAGATGGACTTCCTCGGGCTGCGCAACCTCACGATCGTCTCCGACGCCCTCGCGAACATCAAGGCGAACCGTCAGGAGGACCTCGTCCTCGAAGAGCTCCCGCTCGACGACGCCGAGGCCTACGATCTTCTCGCTCGCGGTGACACCCTGGGCGTGTTCCAGCTCGA
>JAATFJ010000217.1 GCA_015655255.1 Actinomycetales bacterium
GCATCTGACTACGGATCAGAAGGTTGGGGGTTCGAGTCCCTCGTGGCGCACACTGTGTTGAGACAGTCCTGAAACCCCCGCTCCGGCGGGGGTTTTCTCGTCTGGCACCGCTGTCTCTCCTCCGTACCTGTGCTGTCTCTCCTCCGTACCTGTGCCGCCTCTGCTCCGTGTCTTCTCTGCCTCTGCGCCTCACATCGCCTCCGCGCCTCGTGTTTCCTCCGCCGAGCCTCCCACATCCCGCCGACCCACCCCCGTATTTCGGTATTTACGTGGGTGGCTCGGCAGGAAGTGGGTGGATAGGGAGTTCTAGCGTTCCGAATCTGCGGACAGCGTGGACGGTGCGGACGGTGTGGCGGGACCGGACGCGGCGGCAGACGCCGTGACGTGAGCCGGCGCGGCAGCGGTCGCCTCCGCGACGCCGACGCCGAAGCCACGGCCCACGGCCTGTCCTTGGATGATCGTGGCGAGGTCGAGGCCTGTCGCGGCGCTCACGCTGTCGAAGACGCTGCGCAGTGCCTTGGCGCTGTCGCTGCCGACGACGCTCGATGCGCCGTCCTCGCCGGAGCTGCCGATGATGGAGACGTTCCCGATCGTCGCGTAGCCCTTCGCGAACTCGCCCATGATCGCGGGCAGCACTTCCAGCACGCGCTGGGAGAGGAAGGCGTCCTGGTTGGAGGCGATGGCCTTGGCTTCCGCCTCGACGGCCGCGGCGCGGGCCTCGCCCTCGGCGCGGATCGCGTCGGCCTCGGCGTTCGCCCGTAGGCGGCGGGCTTCCGATTCTGCTTCTGCGAGGGCGCGGAGGGCACTCGCCTCACCGGTGGCCTTGGCTTCGGCGGCGGCTGCTTCGCCGTCGGCACGGGCCTTGTCTGCCTGCGCCTGCTGTTCGGCGATGCGCGTGCGCGCCTCCGCCTGCTTGACCTGCTCGATCGCGGCGGCCTCCGCGGCCTTCTCCCGCGTATAGAGCTCAGCCTGGGCGCGGGTCTCCGCTTCGTAGCGCTGCGCGTCGGCGACACGCTTGACGTCGGCATCGAGCTGCGCCTGCTTGTTCTCGGCCTGCTGCTGGAGCACCGCCTGCTCCGCTTGGGCGCGAGCGAGGTGCTCCGCCTGCTCGGCCTCCGCGCGCGCCCGGCCGATGCCGGAATCCGCGTTCGCCGTGTTGGTGTCGAGCGCGGTCTGCTCGATGAGGTTCGCCTCCTGGTTGGCGATGTTCTTCTGGTTGATTGCGCGGTCGGCGTTGGTCTGCGCGATCTCCGCGGCCTGGCGCTTCGCTTGGATCTCGGGGGCGCCGAGGGACTGGATGTAGCCGACCTTGTCCGTGATCCCTTTGATCTGGAAGGAGTCGAGGATGAGACCCTGCTCGGCGAGTTCCTGGGACACCTCGACCGCGATCTGGTCGGAGAACTTCTTCCGTTCCCGCATGAGCTCGACGACGGAGAGGGTCGCGACGATGCCGCGCAGCGCGCCCTCCAGCTGCTCCGTGGTGAACTGCTCGATGGCCTTGTCCTGGGAGGCGAAGCGCTCCGCCGCGCGGCGGACGTAGAGCGGGTCGGATCCGATCTTCACTATCGCGACGCCGTCGACGTTGAGGGTCACGCTGTCGAGGGACTGCGCCTCGGCGTTGAGGGAGACCTGGCGTGAGCGCAGCGAGATGATCTCGTGCCGTTGGGTGATGGGGTTGACGAGGGACTTCCCGTTGACGATGACCGTGACGGGGGACTCCTCGATCTGCGGTTTTGCGGAGCGGAGCCCGTCGGCGCTCACGGTCGCGACGGTGCGCTGGATCTTCTGTTTGCGCCCGGAGATGACGAGTGCCTCGTCGGCGCGGGCCACCTTGATCCAGCTGCGGGCGAAGATGAGGGTGATGAGCCCCACGACGATGAGAACGACGACGATGATGCCGACGAGGATGAGGATTCCGGCGATGCCCGCCACTCCCAAGAATTCCATGTGCACGTCCCTCCGAATGCTCCGTGCGTACGGAGCTTTCTGCTGACTATGCCAGACAGCCGTCCGCGACGGGGCGGATCAGGGGGTGCGGAGCTTCTCGGTAAGCGTGAGGAGCGTGCGCAGCTCGTCATCGTCGAGTCGGGACATGAAGCCGGCGATGGAACGGCCATGGATGGTCGCCACAGTGCGGAACGCGTGCGCTCCCTCCTCCGTGGCGCGCACGACGGAGCCGCGCCCATCATCCGGATCGGCGCATTTGGCGAGGAGTCCTCGTGCGACCATGCGGTCGACGAGGCGCGAGACGCTGGGCTGGCTGATGAGCATGTTCGCGGTGACGTCGCGGAGCCGCACCGTCATGTCCGGGCCGCGGGTGACGGTGAGGAGCACGTCGTACTCGGCCTGCGTGAGCGGCGTCCCGTCGAAGTCGGTGAGCATGTCCGAGAAGAGCTCGTGCTGCGCGCGGAAGAGGCTCTCCCAGGCGCGGAGGGCGAGCTTTCGATCGGTCATCACAACAGGGTACCGGCGGTCGTTTGCCTCCAGGCGTCGCTTCGCTCGTCGCGAAAGCGGCAGAACGGGGCAAATGACCTGGGTACGGCGCCGACGCGAGGCCGACACGGTGAAGGGCCGGTCGGAGAGGCTCCCGACCGGCCCTTGTCCCTTGCACCAAGAGTGTCCTGCAATCACATGCGGTGGATGCCACAGCAAACATTCACCGTGCGATCACTCTATAACGGGCAGGTAACGAATGCAACAGTTTGGTCACGGTTTTTCGTGTGGTGTGTGGGGACCTGCACGTGCGCGCCTGGCTCGATGCCACCGTTCTTCCCCGGGCGCGGTTTCCGGCGACCCGAGTCTTTCGGGGGCGATCGCCGGGTACATCCCGGAGGTGGGTGCACAGGAGGGGGTCGTCTACACCGTTCTGAAGACGGACGGCGGCGTTGCCGTGCGCGCCGAAGTCGCCGCGCAGACGGCGGAAGCATCGTGCCCGGTTCTGCCGAATGGTGGCGTGTACGGCGCGCCGGGACAGGGTTGACAGAAAGTTACGTCGCGTAACAAATCTGTTACGCTGCATAACATGATGACGATGATGGTGCGCAACGACGGCGGAGAGATCGCGGTGGATGTGGAGGGGGAGGGGTCCCTTGTCCTGTGCATTCCGGGGATGGGGGAGTCGCGGACGTCCTTCCGACACCTCGTGCCCCGCCTCGTCTCGGATGGGTATCGCGTCGCCGCGATGGATCTGCGCGGACATGGCGACAGCTCGGTGTCCTTCGCCGCGTACGACGACGAGGCGACCTCACGAGATGCGCTGGCCGTGATCGATGCGCTCGGCGGTGGACCCGCGGTGATCGCGGGCAACTCGATGGGAGCCGCTGCCGCCGTTCTCGTCGCGACTGCGAGCCCACAGGCGGTCTCCGCGCTCGTCCTCCTCGGCCCTGCGGTGCGCGACGGGGGATCGACATTGCAGCGCATCTTCCTCCGGGCGGCGCTGGTGCGTCCCTGGGGCCCGCTGTTCTGGAAAACGTTCTACCGCTCGCTGTTCGGCCCCGAACGTCCCGCGGATCACGACGAGCACATCGCCCTGGCGGATCGCCTGCTGCGTCGTCCCGGACGCTGGCGCGCCTTCGCTGCCACGACGCGCACCTCCCATGCCTCCTCGGCTGCCGCGCTCTCCGCCGTGACCGTGCCCACCCTCATCATCATGGGCAGCGACGATCCGGACTTCCCCGACCCTGCGGCAGAAGCACGCGAGATCGCCGTTCCCCTGCGCGCGCAGGTGCTCCTCATCGAGGGCGCACGCCACTATCCGATGGCCGAGCGGCCCGACCTCGTGCACGCGGCGATGAGGGACTTCCTCCGGCAGGATGTATCGCATGGCTGAACGTCTCAACCGCACCGCCGTCATCGCGCGC
>JAATFJ010000073.1 GCA_015655255.1 Actinomycetales bacterium
ACGCAGGAGACATTGTTCACGGCGCAAGAAGCCGTCCTCTACCTGCCGAAGCAGGACGCGGAATGGCCCGGCGAGGCTCTGACGACAGCCAAAGACCAGTCCGTGTGGAACACGGTGGTACCCCGCGGAGTGAAACCCTGGCGCACCTCCGGGTACATCGGTCAGTCGCACGCCTACTACGAGAACGAGCTGCTCCTCAGCCTGGATGGAAGCCTCACGGGTGACGAGAACGGTGTGTCCACGCTCTCCCTGCAGAGCGCGAACGGACCGGGGAATGCGACAAGCTATCGGGTGGGTTCGGAGAATGTCGCCGTCGATAACACTCTCATTTGGGATGCCGCTGCTCCCGATGAGGGCGAGACCCTTGTGCTGAACGATCGGGGTCCTGGACGAAGCGGGACGGGCGATACGGGATACCAGCGGTCCGCCGGATGGGCGTTCACCGAGGCCGGGACGTACTGTGTCACGCTGCGTGCCGGACTCGACGAGGAGATCGCGGCCGCAACCTTCACCGTCGTCGTCGGCGCGGAAACCGATCCGCGCACTACGGCGCTCTGCGCACAGGAGGAAGTACATCTGCCGGACTCGGGGGATGACGGAGATCAGGATCTCGATCCCACCATCACCTACCTCGACCTGGGGCACACAGACTTCGCCGTCGATGTCGTGGACGGGAAGACCGCGATCGGCGGTGACTTCGAGAAGTTCTACGACCTCGACGATTTGATCTGGGTCGGACAAAGCAACAAGAACGAATACATCGTTCCCTCCCCGACCGCGAGTCGCGATTACACCTTCATCGCCCCTGCAGGCACGCCGTACTGGGGGTTCAGTCAGAGTCCTAATCCGTCTGTTGCTCTTTGGCCGGGCCTGAGCTTGCAGGGAATCGGGTATGGAGAGATCCTGCAGGAAAGCTTGGGATCGATCACTCTTCTCGGGGTGTCCGGTCCCGGTGATGTGGTGATTTTCGACGACAACGCGGGGACGGGCCTTCGCGACGCGAGTGCGGTCTACTGGAGCACCCGGCAAGGGTATCCGCAGTCGCGCTCCTTTGAGCGCGGGAACCACTCCCATATGAACTGGGCCTTTACTGCCCAGGGCGTGTACTGCCTCAACTGGCAGGCCACCCTGCGGCTCCCCGATGGCACGGACAGCACCGCCACCGAACAGCTCACCGTGGTCGTCGGCCAGGATGTCGACCTCAGCAGCGTGCAACCCTGCGGCCGCAACACCGACACTCCCGCTCCGGTGGGTACCGTGACCACGCCGACGACGCTCGCCACCGACCCGACCCTGCTCACCTCCGGGCAGGCGCTCATCAGCCCCTACCTCGACGCGGACGGCGAGGCGCAGGTCTTCGCGCGGGTGCAGGGCAGCCCCACCGAGGAGCTTGTCAACCGAGACGTGGAGTCCCTCATCTTCTCCGCGGGCAAGGTGCAGGCATCCGGCTATGTCGGCGGCGACGACGGCTGGTGGTCCGGCTGGGCGGCACAGGCGCAGCAGCCCGACATCTCCTGGGACACGACCTGGCTCGATGCGGCCTCGCTCTCCGGCGACCCCACCATCAGTATCGGGGACGTCACCGGCCCCGGAGACGTCCGTGTGCTGCGCGGCGAGTGGATCGGCGCGGGGAATCGGATGCCCGAGGGGGCCTATGTGGCGATCGACACCGCCGATGACTCTCCCGACGAGACAACCCTGCGCGCCGGATGGCGCGAGCGGCACGTCGTACACTCCTTCACCGATTCCGGGGTCTACTGCGTCCCGGTGACCTGGGAGATCGGTCTCGCGGGTGGGGGAACGACGAGTGTCACCAAGACGCTGACCTTCGTCGCAGGGAGCACGAATCCCTCCGATGAGAGTTATGTCGATCGCTCTGCTGTCACCCCCTGCGCTCAGGGTGGCGAGGCCACCGAACCCGGCGATGACGATGGCTCTGACGATCCCGGCGAAACGCCGGATGACCCCGACGAGAACGTCCCCGATCCCGATGCGATCGTCCTGTCCCAGGGCCACATCGACATCGCGAGCGTCGTGGAAGACGGAAAGCTCGTCACGAAGGTCAAGGACGACACCACCGATTCCGACGATCTCATCCTCCGCGACACCGGTGATGTAGTGCTCCACGTCACGCCCCCGGCCGAAACGACCGTTCCGAGTTCCGACGCCGGGGAGTTCGACTTCCTCGGCGCGGAGGGAACGAAATTCTGGTTGTTGCCGGCCACGCAGAACTCCCTCCTGCTCTGGCCGGGCTGGTCGACCGAGCTCATCGAGCGTGGCGTGGTTCCCGAGGGCGTGCAATGGACCCTCACCGACATAGAGGGACCCGGTGAGTTCGCGCTCTACGAGTCCGGCGAGTTCGGCGTGCCGATCGTGCGCTGGAACACCCGCGACGGCGTCACCGCAGCCGACTCGTTCACCATCGACGAGGGCCTGCATGCGCACGGCAACTGGGCGTTCAGCGCCGAGGGCACGTACTGCCTCGCCTTCGACCGGACGGCCACCATCGACGGGAAGCAGCAGACGGTCAGCAGCACGCTGGCGATCGCCGTGGGTAACGTCAACCCGCAGAAGATCGACCCCGCCGACTGCTTCACCGAGCCCGACGGTGAGCCCGAGGACCCGGACGCCACGCCGACGGTCCCCGGCGACCTCGACGATGACAATGCGGGCTCCATCCAGATCCTCGGCAACGATGAGGGCTTCACCGCGGGCCAGCTCATCACCGTGCAGGTCGACAAGGCACGCGCGGGCG
>JAATFJ010000036.1 GCA_015655255.1 Actinomycetales bacterium
GGCGATCGACGCGATGGCGATCGCCGTCCATTGCAGCGGCCGGAGCCGTTCCCTCAGCACGAAGACGCCGAGAAGCATCGTCGCGATGGGATTGATGAAGTAGCCGAGCGAGGTCTCCACGACGTTCCCGCTCAGCGTGCCGATAAGGAACGTCTGCCAGTTGACGTAGATGAGGAGACCTGCGAGCGCCGTCCAGCCCAGCAGCCGTGGCTGCCGGACGATCGCGAGAATACGACGCCAGCCGCGGAGGACCGTCAGCAGCACGATGCAGAAGGCAAGTGAGAAGAGCACGCGCCACGACACGACCTCCCACGGCCCTGTCGGCTTCAGCAAAAGGAAGTACAGGGGCAGGACGCCCCACATGAGGTAGGCGGAGAGGGAGGAGAGGATACCGGCGGTCCGCTCACTGCGGGCGGAGGCTTCGACGGTCACCGGTCCACACTATTGCCCGGCCGGATGCCCCGGGTCGTTCGCCGCGTTCCCCGGACGGGTTTGGCGGAAAAACGATGCCTGCTGACTCTCATAGACAGCGAAGAGAAGGGGTCCGGATGCCTGCGCATCCGGACCCCTTCTCTTCTTGTGCTGAGAGCTACTCAGCGAACGACGACAGCGAGGACGTCGCGGGCCGAGAGTACGAGGTACTCGTCGGCGCCGAACTTCACCTCGGTGCCACCGTACTTGCTGTACAGGACACGGTCGCCGACGGCGACGTCGATCGGAACGCGGTTGCCGTTGTCGTCGATGCGGCCGGGGCCAACGGCCACAACCTCGCCCTCCTGGGGCTTCTCCTTGGCGGTGTCAGGGATGACCAGGCCACTCGCGGTGGTCTGCTCGGCCTCGACCTGCTGGATGACGATGCGGTCCTCGAGCGGCTTGATGGAAACCGACACGGTCTACCTCTTCTTTCTTGACGCTGACACGAAAGACTCGTTCGCACTCTCACCCGGAGAGTGCTAATGCCAGTGTAGGCGCACGATTGGCACTCACGCAATGCGAGTGCCAATTCATGACCGCAGGTTTCTTCGCCCGTAGGCTGGTGCGGTGGAGATGACGGAACTCACCGCCCTGCTCACCTCGGAGGGGCTGCGGCTGCTCGACGACGCGGGGCGGATCGACTCCGCCGCCGATGTCGCACGTGCCGTCTCGACGCTGCGCGCCGCCGGGCACTCCCCCGATCTCGTCTCCGCCGTCGTCGGGCAGGCACGACTGCGTGGAAAGGCGGAGGCGAAGTTCGGCGAGTTCGCCTCCCGCATGCTGTTCACGCGGGCAGGGCTGGAGCAGGCCACGCGTCTCCCCGTCGCCGCTCGCCATGCGAGCCGGATGCGCCGCGCGGGAGTGCAGCGCCTCGCCGACCTCGGCTGCGGAATCGGCGGAGACGCCCTCGCCTTCGCGGGCGCGGGGATCGTCGTCCATGCCGTCGATGCCGATCCGGTGACGGCCGCGATCGCCGCCTACAACCTTGCGGGCCTCGACGCCACCGTGACCCACGGCACAGCAGAGGAGACCGATCTCGCGGATGTCGATGCCCTCTGGCTCGATCCGGCGCGGAGGACCGCGGGTCATGCGGAGACGCACCGCGTCGCAGCGGACGACTACTCCCCCTCGCTCGACTGGGCGTTCCGCACCGCACAGACGCTCCCCACCGGTATCAAGCTCGGCCCGGGACACGACCGCGACGCGCTCCCCGCCGATGCCGAGACGCAGTGGGTGAGCGTGGACGGCAGCGTCGTCGAGCTCGTCGTCTGGACGGGCGCGCTCGCACGCCCGGGCGTGCGCCGCGCGGCGCTCGTGCTCCGTGGATCGCAGTCCCATGAGCTCACCGCCCCCGCGGATGCGGACGATGCCGCCGTGCGACCGCTCGGGGCCTTCCTGCACGAACCGGACGGCGCGGTCATCCGCGCCCGGCTCATCGGCGATGTCGCGCGCAGCCTGGACGCGGGAATGCTGGACGAGAAGATCGCCTACCTCACGGGTGACGCCGCTGTGACGAGCCCCTTCGTGCAATCCTTCCGCGTGCGCGAGACGACGACGACGAACGCGAAGGCGATCTCCGCGATGCTCCGGGCGCACGACATCGGCACCCTGGAGATCAAGAAGCGGGGCATGGACGTCGATCCCGCCGCACTGCGGAAGAAGCTCTCCCTCCGCGGGTCACAGGGCGCGACACTCCTCCTCGCCCTCACCGCAGCGGGGCGGATCGCGATCCTCGCCAATCGGGTCTGAGGGCGCGACCCGGGGGCTATTCCTCTTCGTCGGAGGAGTCTTCGTCGGAGGAGTCTTCCTCGGAAGAGGAATCCTCCTCATCATCCGCGTCCGTATCGAGTTCGTCGATGTCGACCCCGTCGACATCACCGGAGTGCAGGATCTCGGATCCGTCGACGTCGAAGTCCTCCGCGTCGAGATCATCGAGGTCCTCGACATCGAGCGCATCCGCCTCGTCTGTGTTCTCGGCGCCGTCGGCGGCGTGCTCGGCGAGCTCGGCCTGGTGGGCGCGGTACTCGGCAAGCCGTTCGGCCCACGGCACCCAGTCCGGCGCGAGGAGCGCGCCCTCACCGGGAAGAAGCTCGACCTCCAGCACCGTGGGATCTTCATCCTCGACGCGGGCGAGCGTGACCGTCCAGTACCAACCCGGATACCCCGGCAGACGATTCTCGAAGCGCAGGGAGACGGCGCCGGACTCATCCGCCGCATATCCGGCCGCGGGACCGACGGTCTCCGCGGCGGTGATCTCGTACAGCGCCGCGAGGGCGATATCCTGCGCGCCGAGGATCCGCTCGTCCGGTTCAGGCGTCGAGGTCATCGGCGACCTTGCGGAGAACGGCGGCGATCTTGCGACCGTGGCTCGAGGAGGGGTAGCGGCCGCGACGGAGGTCGCCGCCGATCCCGTCGAGGAGCTTCACGAGATCCTCGACGATGACCGCCATATCGTCGGCGGGTTTGCGCTTGGCCTTGGCCAGGCTCGGCGGCGCCTCCAGGACGCGCACGGAGAGGGCCTGCGGCCCCTTGCGGCCGTCGGCGATGCCGAACTCGACCCGCGACCCGGCCTTGACCTGGGTGCCTGCGGGCAGGGAGGAGGCGTGCAGGAAGACGTCCTGGCCGTCATCGCTGGCGATGAAGCCGAAACCCTTCTCGTCGTCGTAGAACCTGACCTTGCCGGTGGGCATGGGGAGAACCTCGCTGGATGATGATGCGTGCGGAGCGGCCGCGGCGGCGGCCATCCCCAGCCTACCGGTCTCCGAAGGACTAAGCTGAGCGAAATGGACACGCAGAATCGCGAGCCTGAGGCGCCTGTGCGCCGACTCGACAGAGTCCTGACCTTCAGCGCGCTGGGTCTTGTGGCGCTGTCGATCGCCTGCTTCATCGCGACCATCATCGGGAGTGTCGCGGGGATGTCGCAGGACGATTTCGGGAGCGGGATATGGCCCGTCCTCGGTACCTTCCCCTTGATCGCCCTGCCACTCGCCCTCGTTGTCATCCTCGTGCTCGTTCTCACGAGCTCCGTCAGAAAAGGCCGCGCCGACACGCGCCCCTGATATGAGCACCCACGCCCGGCCGCTCGCCGTCTGGCTCGCCGACGCGGATGACGCCCAGCTCTCCGCCCTGTTCGCCGCGCGCGGGGTGCATGCGGACGTCCCCTGGGCGGACTTTTTCGACGCCGCGGAGGCATTGCTCGACCCTGCGGCGCTGCAGCGCTTCCTCCCCTCCCTCCCTCGCCGCCTCGCGATCGTCGTGCACCGGGCCGCCGCGGGCGAGGACATCGATGCCACTGATCGCGATGCGCTGCGCACCCTCGCACTCCTCCGTCCCGACGGAACGCTGTCTCCCCCGATCGCTGCCGCCGTCATCGAGCGCGCGCGGCCGACGGACGCGACCTCCTCCGAACCGCTCGCCGCCGCGGGCGGGCCCGCCGCCGCGCGTGCCGCAGAGCGCGTCCTGACAACGGTCTCCGCGATCGCGGACCTGCTGATCACCGCACGGGAGCTCCCGTTCGGCCTCCTCGCAAGCGGTCTGCTGAGTGCGGGCGAGCGCAAACGCGCCGTGGAGGCGGGCGTCCCCCTCGACGACATCGACACGCTCGTGCGCATCGCCCGCGATGCCGGCATCCTCGTCGCGGATGACCGGCTACTGCGCGAAGGCACCCCCGGTACGGACTGGCTCGTTCGTCCGGGGGCGGAACGCTGGGAACAACTCGCGCTCGCCTTCCGTGCAGCACTCCCCTCGGGGCTGCGAGACGAGCGCGGTGGCTGGATTCCCCTCTCGGACTGGCCCGCGGCCTATCCCTGGGATCCGACCTGGCCGGGATCGGCACGCGCCCAACATGAGCAGGCCGTGCTCCTCGGCCTCGTCGCCGACGAGGCCACGGAGCCCGCCTGGGCGGCGGGACTGCGCAGCGGGGGCCCTGCGGACGTCGCCGCGCTCCGCGCCCTGCTCCCCGCGGAGGTCGACCGCATCTTCCTGCAGAACGACCTTTCCGCTATCGCCCCGGGGCCGCTCGCCCCCGCACTCGATGTGCGGCTGCGGAGTCTGGCTCGCCGGGAGAGCACGGCACAGGCGTCCTCCTACCGCTTCTCCGCTGATTCGCTCGCCCGAGGCTTCGCGGGCGGGGAGACGGAGGAGAGCATCCTCGCCTTCCTCGGCGCGCTCTCGCTCACGGGGATCCCCCAACCGCTCTCGTACCTCATCGACCAGACGGCACGTCGCCACGATCTCGTGCACGTGCACGGTGACATCCTGCGCGGATGCACGACCGTCTCCAGCAGCGATCCGCACCTCATCGAGGCGATCCTCGTGGACCAGACGCTGCGGCCCCTGCGCCTGCAGCCGGCCGGGAGCGGCACCGCTCTCTCCCTCCTCGGCCGCGACCCCGTGTACTGGGCGCTCATCGATGCTCGCTACCCCGCCGTCATCGTCGACGACGAGGGTGCACCGCTCACCGCGGGAAGCCACCACCCGGTCGCGCCGGCGCGGGAGCACGCGATGAGCGATTACGGACCGCTCATCGCCCGACTGCGCTCCGTGCAGGGCCCCGATGCCGATGCGAGCTGGCTGGAGCGCGAACTCTCCGCCGCCGTACGCGCCAAGGCCCTCATCGAGGTGGAGGTGGGCCTCCCCAACGGCTCGTCCCGGACCTTCCTGCTCGAAGCGCGCGGCTTCGGCGGCGGCCGGGTGCGCGGACTCGACCGTGGAGCCGATGTGGAGCGCACTCTTCCCCTGTCGAGCATCAGCTCCGTGTCCGTGCGCGACTCCGCCGCACCGGACTCCGCGGCACAGCGATAGGATGGAGGGCTATGTCCGATGGCCCACTGATCGTCCAAAGCGACCGCACCGTCCTGCTGGAGGTCGCCCACCCGGAGGCGGAGAACGCCCGCCACGAGCTCGCCGTGTTCGCCGAGCTGGAACGGGCGCCAGAGCACATCCACACCTACCGGATCACGCGATTGGGTCTGTGGAACGCCCGGGCCGCGGGCCATACCGCCGATGGCATGCTCGCGACGCTGGACCGGTGGTCGCGGTTCCCTGTGCCCCCGTCCGTCGCGGTGGACCTCCGCGAGACCGTCGAACGCTACGGCCGTCTCATTATCGACCGGGACGAGGCGGGCACGCTGCTCCTCCGCTCCGTCGACGCCGCCGTCCTCGCCCAGGTCGCGGGCAATAAGCGCATCTCCCCCCTGCTCATCGGGCACCCCGCACCGGACAGCTACATCGTCGACGCATGGGCACGAGGACAGGTCAAGCAGGAGCTCCTCAAGATCGGCTGGCCCGCGGAGGACCGTGCCGGATACACCCCCGGCACCCCGCATGAGATCGAGCTCGCCGAGGATGGCTGGCATCTGCGCCCGTACCAGCAGGATGCCGTCGACGCCTTCGAGAGGGACGGTTCCGGTGTCGTCGTGCTCCCCTGCGGCGCGGGGAAGACGATCGTGGGCGCCGCAGCGATGGCCGCGACGAAGACGACGACGCTCATCCTCGTCACCAACACCGTCTCCGCGCGACAGTGGCGCGATGAGCTGCTGAAACGCACCTCGCTAACCCATGAGGAGATCGGCGAGTACTCCGGACAGCTCAAGGAAATCAAACCGATCACCATCGCGACCTATCAGATCCTCACAGCGAAGCGGAAGGGCGCCTACGCGCACCTTGCGCTCCTCGACGCGCTCGACTGGGGCCTCATCATCTACGACGAGGTGCATCTGCTCCCCGCCCCCGTCTTCAAGCTCACCGCGGATCTGCAGGCGCGGCGCCGGATCGGCCTCACCGCGACGCTCGTGCGCGAGGACGGCCGCGAGGGCGACGTCTTCAGCCTCATCGGACCCAAGCGCTTCGACGCGCCGTGGAAGCAGATCGAGGCGCAGGGGTTCATCTCCCCCGCCGCCTGCTACGAGGTGCGTGTGGACCTGCCGCCGGAGGCGCGGCTGGAGTATGCCGCGGCGACCGACGACGAGCGCTACCGGCTCGCCGCCTCTGCCCCCGCGAAGATCGAGACAGTGCGCGAGCTCGTCGCCCAGCATCCCGGCGAGCGCATCCTCGTCATCGGGCAATACCTCGACCAGCTCGACACGCTCTCCCAGGCGCTCGACGCCCCGCAGATCACGGGTGCGACCCCCGTCAACGAGCGCGAGACGCTGTACCAGCAGTTCCGGGACGGGGAGATCTCCCTGCTCGTCGTCTCCAAGGTCGCGAACTTCTCCATCGACCTCCCCGAGGCCTCCGTCGCCATCCAGGTCTCCGGTTCCTTCGGCTCGCGCCAGGAGGAAGCCCAGCGCCTCGGGCGGCTCCTCCGCCCGAAGAAGTCCGGGCACACCGCGAGCTTCTACACCCTCATCGCCCGCGACACCGTCGACCAGGACTTCGCGCAGAACCGCCAGCGCTTCCTCGCCGAGCAGGGCTACACCTACACGATCCTCGACGCCACCTCCCTCGCCGCCTGATCCCGCCCACCGGAGGCGGCAACGTACATCTGGGGGATGAGATATCTCCGGCAATCAGGCGTTACAGGGGCAGAGTCACCATAATGGGGTCATGACTGCTGCACGCATCCTGGTCGTCGACGACGAACCGAACATCCGTGATCTGCTTTCCACAGGGCTCAGCTTCGCCGGCTTCGAGGTGAAGACCGTGGCGAACGGAGCGGCCACCATCTCCGCGGTGCTCGAAGAGGAACCCGACCTCATCATCCTCGACGTCATGCTCCCGGACATGAACGGCTTCAGCGTGACCAAGCGCCTCCGCGGCGCGGGCTTCACGGCCCCCATCCTCTTCCTCACGGCGAAGGACGACACGCAGGACAAGATCGAGGGACTCAATGCGGGCGGCGACGACTACGTCACCAAGCCCTTCAGCCTTGACGAGATCGTCGCACGCGCCCAGGCCATCCTCCGCCGCACGATGCAGGCCGACGAGGAGTCGGTCATCCGCGCGGGTGAGCTGTCGATGGATCAGGACACCCATGACGTCTTCGTCGGCTCCGCACAGATCGAGCTAAGCCCCACGGAGTTCAAGCTCCTTCGTTATCTCATGCTCAACCCCAACCGGGTGCTCTCCAAGTCGCAGATCCTCGACCATGTGTGGGAGTACGACTTCAACGGCGATGCGGGCATTGTGGAGAGCTACATCTCCTACCTGCGCCGCAAGATCGACCCGCACACGGAGGAATCTCTCATCCAGACCAAGCGCGGCTTCGGCTACATGCTCAAGGTGGCCAGCAAGTCCGCGTGACCGCCGCGCACACGGCACAGGACACCTCGGAGGGACGCATGGCCCAGAAGTCCGATGCGCTCACCCGCTGGTGGCGGCGGATCAGCCTGCGCGCCAAGGTCACCGGCGTCACGGTCGCGGTCCTCGCCCTCGGTCTCCTCGCCGCGGGGATCGGCACCGTACCGATCCTGCGCACCTCCCTCATCGGCACGATCGACTCGCAGCTGAGCTCTCTCGCCTCCAGCGACCTCGCCGGCCGCTACTTCGACATCAGCGCAGACGAGGGACAGCTCAGCTTCCTGCCCCTGGAGGACCCGCCGCGCACGAACGACTTCTTCCTCGCGATCTACAGCGCGGAGGGGGAGAAACTCGCGGAGGCGGGCGGGACGCCCGATGCGCTGGAGCCGGAATTCCCGGAGACGTTCAGCCTGCAGCAGGCGTACGCGCGCGAGGGCGAGACGCTCTCCCTCGACGGCGAGGAGCACGTTTCCTTCCATGGGACGGTCGCCGTGGGCGAGGCGGCGGGGATCTTCTACGTGCAATACACCGCGCTCCCGCTCACCGATGCCGACCACATCGTCGGACTCTACTTCGGCGTATACACGAGCGTCGCGCTCATCACGATCTTCATCGCCGCGCTCCTCATCCGCGGGCTCGTCACCCTCACCTTCCGCCGTCTCGGACAGGTGGAGGCGACTGCGATGTCGATCGCGGCAGGAGACTTCAGCCAGCGCCTTACCGACCTGGAACCGAGCACGGAGGTGGGGCGCCTCAACGCCGCCATCAACACGATGCTCGATCGCGTGGATCGTTCGCTCGCCCAGCGCGACCGCACCGTTGCGCAGATGCGGCGCTTCATCGGCGATGCGAGCCATGAGCTGCGCACCCCGCTCGTGAGCGTACGCGGCTACGCCGAGCTCTACCGCATGGGCGCGATCACGGGCACCGAGGATACGGCGCGCGCGATGGAGCGCATCGAGAAGGAGGCGATTCGGATGGGCGTGCTCGTCGAGGACCTCCTCGCCCTCGCCCGCCTCGACGAGGAACCGGAGGTGCAGATCGTCCCGCTCGATCTGCGACCCATCGCCCGCGATGCGGCGCTCGATGTGCGCGCAGCGGCCCCGCATCGCACGGTCACGGTCGTCGATAGGACAGCGATCCTCCGCCTCCTCGGGGCGAACGCTCCCGCGGCGCCGACGGCGCCTGTCCCCGACACGCCCACCCCGGCCAGCACGACAAAGCCGCCGACCGCGCGCGGACGCGCGGGGGCGACACTCTCGCGCTTCCGCCGTCGCCCGCGGACCGCCAGCATTCCCGAGATCGACTTCACTGAGGCGACGGACACCCCTGTGCCGACACCGCCCATCATCCTCGGCGAGGAGAACCGCGTCCGTCAGGTCGTGACGAATCTCCTGGGCAACGCCCGTCGTTTCTCCGACGACGACAGCCCCATCGAGATCATCGTGGACGCAGACCGCGCGCGGGGAATGGGCAGCATCTCCGTCGCCGACCACGGTGAGGGCATCCCTCCACAGATCCGCGAGCAGATCTTCGAGCGCTTCTGGAGAGCGGACACCTCGCGCGCACGGGAAACGGGCGGCTCGGGTCTGGGACTCGCCATCGTCGCCTCCATCGTCACGGCGCTGAACGGCTCCGTGGACGTCGGGGAGACGCCGGGCGGTGGAGCGACCTTCACGGTCTCCTTCCCTCTCGCCCCCACGCAGTCGATCCCCGAGCATCTGCTGCAGGAGACGCAGCCCCTCGACCGGCTGAACCTCTCCGATCACTGAGCCGCGCGCGCCACTCCTCCTGCACAATTCCGGATTCCGGGAGATCTGTCCCGGAAGGCCCTTTCCTCCCCCGCGATGCCCTGCGTCCTGCCTACGCTCGTAGCTCCAACGAGAAGGAGCATGCCATGTCCGTATTCACCGTCGACACCGATGCCGTCTACGCCGCCCATAGCGCGGCGCGCGCCACCATGGATCGGCTGCAGTCTGAATCCGCCGCCCTCATGTCGCAGCTGGTCCAGTTGCAATCCACGTGGACCGGCAGCGCCTCCGCGGCATTCCAGTCCTGCGTAGAGCAGTGGCGCGCCGCGCAGGCGCACGTCGAGCAGGTTCTCGGCTCGATCGGGCTTGCGCTCGGTTCCGCGGCGACGCAGTACGCCGACGCCGATCAGTTCTCCGCGAGCCTGTTCCGTTGAGAGGCGCTCCGAGAACGAGGAAGGGCCCCGACCGTGAGGTCGGGGCCCTTCCGGGAAGGAGCAGGACTCAGAAGTCCATGCCACCCGTCGGGTCGCCAGCAGGAGCGGCGGAAGCCTTCTCCGGCTTGTCGGCGACGACGGCCTCCGTGGTGAGGAAGAGGCCGGCGATCGAC
>JAATFJ010000316.1 GCA_015655255.1 Actinomycetales bacterium
CCTCGAGAACGTCACGATCACCCGACTGGCCCGGACCCTCGGGATCGCGGCGCCCGGCGTCTACCGTCACGTCGTCGACGGCGCCGACCTCATCCGCGGCATCGGCAGGATCGGCTCCCGGGAGGCGGCGGCCGCGCTGTCCTCCGCGTGCGCCGGGCTTTCGGGCGCGGACGCAATCGTCGCGCTCGCCGATGCGCTGCGGCGCTGGGCGGCGGAGCATCCCGGTCGTTACGCCGCACTGCAGATCGCCCCGGAGCTCGATGACGTGGACGGCCAGGCCGCCGCGGACGAACTCCTCGTCGTCATCGGCAGCGCGCTGCGCGCCTATGTCATTACGGGTGACGACCTCGTCGATGCGATTCGGATGATCCGCAGCGCGGTGCACGGCTTCATCGCCCTCGAACTCGGCGGTGGCTTCCGGCAGCCCCGCGACATCGACGCGAGCTTCCGTCGCATCGTCGGCTCACTCGACGGGGTTCTGGGGGAGTGGCGCACCGGCGCATAGGGGCGGTGGGATGCGGTGACTAATATCGATAACGCTCAATACCGACAATTTTTTGCGCTGATCTGGCGGTAAAAAGAGAGTATGCACTCTCTCGACGCAGCGAGTATCCCAGAGCTGCCCACACTGCGTCTCGTAGCGCCGGACAACCTCTGGCGTGCCGACACCGTCATGAGCCTGTCCACCATCGCCCGTCTGGTGGCATCCGGTGACGCGGTGACGAAGACAGCCCTCGCTCAGGCAACGGGGCTTGCCCGGTCGACGATATCCAGTTTCGTCGACCGGCTGCTTCGTGACGGAGTCTTGGCCCATCGAGGTTCGGTGGTGAGCGGGACACGGAGGCGACCTGCCGAACGGTTGGAGATCTCGTCGCAGGCGGGACTCGTGCTCGCCGTGGATTTCGGTGCGCGCCACGTAAATCTGGGTATCGCCGAACTCAACCAGCGTGTGATCTGGCGGAGCACGCACCGAGTCGATGTGCGTAACGGTCCTGTGGCCGCTCTCGACAATGTCAGTGCGCTCCTGGAGGACCGACTCAAGGAACAGGGCGAGTCCCGCCCCGTGAGAACGATCGTGGTGGGCATTCCCGCGCGCGTATACAGTCCTTCCGGCGTCGCTGTGCGTCCGAACATCATGCCTGGCTGGGATGATTTCCCGATCATCACGACCCTGGGGGAGCGCTTCGGAGCCCCGGCACTGCATGAAAACGACGTCAATCTCCGCGCGCTCGGCGAAGCCGCGGCGCTGAGCGAGGATCAGCGTCCGATTCTCGCGATCAAGATCGGCACCGGGATCGGTGCCGGGTTTGTCGATACCGATGGGATGCTCTTTCGCGGCTTCGATGGTTCGGCGGGAGACATCGGTCATATTCCCGTCCGCGGTGCGGGAGATCTGCCGTGCACCTGTGGCAGCGTCGGCTGCGTCGAGGCCGCGGCATCGCTGCCGTCCCTCGTCGAACAGGTGAAAGAGGCTGATCCGTCGCTCATCCATGGCGACGGCGACGATGTTGTTCAATTGCTCAACCTGCTTCGCGATCACAACCGCGTCGCGTCGAGTGTGGTGCGCTCCGTCGCAGGAATTGTCGGAGAAGTCGTCGCCATCTTGTGCAACACCCTGAATCCCCGTCGCATCGTCATCGGGAGTGAGCTCACCGCGGTGACCGATGAGCTCCTCGCAGGAGTGCGCGCGGTGACATATCGCACGGCCCGTCCGTTGGCGACGAGGAATCTCATCATCGGGGAATCGGTTCTCGGCCGCTCCGCCGGAATCGCCGGTGCCTTCGTCCTGGGAAGGCAAGAGGCGCTCTCGCCGCGAGGGATGGCCCGGCTACTTCAGTAGCGCGGTCCGGGGAAGACCAGCAATTCACGCCAGATTTTCGACGAAAACGGTCCTAATTCTGGCGTTGATCGGCGGCTAAACGCGTCCTTACGCTGTGAGGCACCCGGCGAGGACGACAGCACCGTCAGCTCTCCGGGATGTCGCGGTCTCTTGCGCTCTGCCGCACAGATACTCCGGCGAAGTACATCGTCGTGCTCCCTTCTCGAAAGAGGTATGTCCATGAGAACTTCCCTGCGCATCGCCGCCGCCGCCGCAGGTGCGGCACTCGCCCTTGCCGCCATGACCGCCTGCAGCAGCGCATCGGGGCCGTCGGACGGCGGCTCCGGTGACGACACCCCCAAGATCGCCATCGTCCTCAAGACGCTGAGCAGCGAGTTCTGGCAGAACCTCAAATCCGGCGCGGAGGAAAAGGCTAAGGAACTGGGGATCGAGCTGGAGGTCTTCGCCGCCAATTCCGAGGATGACGTCGAGGGGCAGGTCACGCTGCTTCAGAACGCCATAGGGAAGGGGTTCGACGCGATCGGCGTCGCTCCCATCTCCAATGTCAATCTCAACAACGGTATCGCCGAAGCCACTAAAGCCGGGATCTACACCGTCGATATCGACGAGTATGTCGACGTCGACAACCTCGCCGGCCTTGGCGGAGCCGTGCAGGCCTTCGTCACGACCGATAACGAAGCGGTCGGCGAGCTCGCCGGAGGATACATCGTCGACCAACTCGGTGGATCCGGACAGGTGGCGATCATCGAGGGCAAGGCCGGTGTGGTGTCTGGGGATGACCGCAAGAACGGGGCGACCTCAGCATTCGAGGAAGCCGGCCTCGATATCGTCGCCAGCCAGCCCGCGGACTGGGACCGGACCAAGGCCTACAACCTCGCTCAGGACTACATCGGCAAGTACCCGGATCTTGCCGCGATCTACTGCGCGAACGACACGATGGCGATGGGGGCGCAGGAAGCCGTGGAGGGGTCCGGCAAAGACATCGTCGTCGTCGGCACCGATGGCAATTCTGATGCCGTCGCCTCCGTCGAGGCCGGGGATCTGTCCGCCACGGTGAAGCAGGACTCCGCCGAGGTCGGCGCGCAAGCCGTGGAACTGCTCGCGGGGCTCGTGGAGAAGGGCGGAGATATCGACCCGGACGCGGAGGTCCAGCAGGTCCGGGTGGACGCGATCCTCATCACTCCTGAATCCTGATGGCCGCTTCTCCGGGGCTCGGCCCCGGAGAAGCCCTCCGAGAAAGCATCGACCCCATGACCGCAGTTGTCTCGACGACGGACATCACCAAGACCTTTTCCGGCGTACCCGCCTTGCGGGGCGTGAGCTTCGA
The DNA here is from genome assembly GCA_015655255.1 of Actinomycetales bacterium. Next base: position 3,168 of record JAATFJ010000316.1, read on the forward strand.
TATCGAGCGCGGTGAAGTCCATGCTCTTCTCGGAGAGAATGGCGCGGGGAAATCGACCCTCATGAAGATCCTCTCCGGCGCATATCAGCCCACTTCGGGGACGATCACCATCGATGGTGTTGTCCGTAGCGGTCTTACTCCGGCGGAGTCGAGCGCCGCGGGCATCAGCATTATCTACCAGGAGTTGAGCGTCATCGATCAGCTCTCCATCGCGGAGAACATCTTCGTCGGCCGGTTACTGACCGCAAGGCATGCGGGACTCTCCGTCGTGGATTGGCGTGCGATGCGGCGACGGACACGCGATCTCCTTGCCCAGGCCGGTCTGGCAATCGACCCGGACACGACCGTGAGCGCGCTCAGCGTCTCCGAGAAGCAGATGGTGGAGATACTCAAAGCCGTCGCCTTCGACGCGCGCGTGATCGTCATGGACGAACCCACGTCTTCGCTGACGGAAGGGGAGACGGTACATCTCTTCGAGATGATCCACCGCGTGCGCGAGCAGGGAACGAGCATCGTCTACATTTCGCACAAGCTCGCCGAGGTGATCGAGGTTGCGGACCGCGTCACCGTTCTCAAAGATGGTGTCGCCGTTCGCACCGACGACATCGAGGATGTGACGATCGACTCGTTGGTGGCGTCCATGGTCGGCAGAGAACTGCGGTCGACGTATCTCTCGGAGAAGGAACTGCGCCGCGGAACGGATACGGTACTCCTCGACGTCGCACACGTGACTCGTCGTGACCGCAAGGTGCAGGACGTCTCGTTCCAACTGCATCGCGGAGAGATCCTCGGATTCTCCGGCCTCGTCGGCGCCGGACGATCCGAATTGGTGACCGCGATATATGGGGCGGAGCCGTTGCGCTCCGGACGCATCTCGCTCCGAGGAGTGCCCGTGCACATCCGCAGCCCTCACGATGCGATCACGGCGGGGATCTGTCTCGTGACGGAGGACCGGCGCAGGACGGGCATCTTCCACAATTTTTCGATCCGGAGAAACATCTCTCTCGGCGCGCAAGCGAAGAGATCCCGACTCGGTGGTCTCTGGGGACTTATCGACTCCCGTGCGGAAGCCGCAGAGGCTCGGCGACAGGAGGAGCAGCTGCGCATCAAGTGTCGGGACATCGAGCAGTCGATCGTCGAGCTTTCCGGTGGAAACCAGCAAAAGGTGCTGCTGGGGCGATGGATGGCCGCTGACCCGGCGGTCATCATCTTCGACGAACCCACCAAGGGAATCGACGTCGGCACCAAGGCCGAGATCTACGCGCTCTTGCGCGCACTCGCGGACAGGGGGGTGGGAGTGATCGTTGTCTCTTCGGAACTTCCGGAGATCCTCGCGGTCAGCGATCGCGTCCTCGTCTTCGCCGAGGGGCGCATCACCGCGGAGTACACCGCAGCAGAGGCCAGCGAGGAAGAACTCGTTCGGTCCGCAACCGTCACGACCGGGCCGGAAGGAGTCCTGCAATGACCATCACGCCGACGCAGCGTCCGGGGAGCCGTCTCCCGAGAACACCGCACGACATCTTCACGACGTACTGGGGGAAGTACTCCGCCATCGCGATCCTCGCCCTGATGATCGTCGTCTTCTCTCTCCTGGAACCCGCATTCCTCCAGGGCGGCAATCCCACGCGCATCGTGGAGCAGAGCTCGGTGACCATCCTGCTGGCCTTCGGGGAATTCTTCGCCATTCTGCTCGCCGGGATCGATCTCTCCGTGGGCTCAGTCATGGCTCTCACCGGAGTCATCACGGCACAGCTCATGGTGGCAGGGCTGCCCTGGCCGCTCGCCGTCGTCCTCGGCGGGCCGCTCGTCGGCGCGCTGCTCGGCCTGTGCAACGGCGCTCTCATCGCTGTTACCAAGCTGCACCCCTTCATCATCACGCTCGGCACGATGTCGATCTTCCGCGGACTCACCTACGTGCTCTCCGACGCCACGGCGGTGTCCGGCCTCGACACGCAGTTCTCGCAGATCGTTGCTGGACGACTCTTCGGTTTTCTCCCCGTGCCGGTTCTCATCGTGCTCCTCGTTCTCGCCGTCCTCTACTTCTTCACGACCAAGACGACGGCGGGGCGCAATCTTTATGCGATGGGTGGCAATCCGCAAGCCGCCTGGTACGCGGGCATCACCTCCGCGCGGCACACCATGCTGGCGTTCACAATCTCTGGCATGTGCGCCGGGCTGGCCGGCATCGTCAACGTTGCTCGCCTAGGAGCCGCAGAGCCCAACGCGGGCACAGGCTATGAGACCTTCGCTATCGCCGCGGTCATCATCGCCGGGGTCAGCTTCTTCGGCGGTGAAGGAGTGATCTGGAAGGTGCTCATCGGCGGTCTCATCATCGGGACGATCAACAACGGCCTCAACCTCGTGGGCGTCTCGTCCTATTACCAGCAAATCGCCATGGGCGCGCTCATCGTGCTCGCAGTGACGCTCGACCGCTTCTTCGGCCCCAGAGCGAATCTCCGAGGGAGATGACGTCGACCGTCTTATGTCCGCAACGAGAGATAGTGAAGACCACGTGATGATGTCCCGCTCCACGCGCCAGAAGCCCGCCTTCTCGGTCTCGCTCATGTGCATGGACCTCATGCGCGCCGGCGAGCAAATCGAGGCGCTGAACCAACATGCCGACCAATACCACCTCGACATCATGGACG
>JAATFJ010000218.1 GCA_015655255.1 Actinomycetales bacterium
ACCGACGACGTTGAAGTAGCGCAGCGAGGTGTGTCGCAAGGGGCGGGGCGAGGAGGCCGTCGCGACGCCCTCATCGCGCAGCAGCCACTCCCCGATGAGCTTGGACTCGCCGTAGGGACTCGCGGGCTTCTTCTCGGTGTCCTCCGTGACGAGGTCGACATCGGGCGTCCCGAAGACGGCGGCGCTCGACGAGAAGACGATGTTCGGCACCTCCGCGGCGGCCATGGCCTGCAGCACGATACGCGTGCCCTCGACGTTCTGCGCGTAGGTGTGCAGGGGGCGCTGCACGGAGACTCCCGCGTACTTGAACCCCGCGACATGGATAACACCCTCGGCGCCGTGGCTGCGCAGGGTGTCCTCCACGAGCGGGCCGTCGAGGATCGATCCGCGGACGAAGGGCACTCCCTCCGGCACGAAGGCGGGATGTCCGCTGGAGAGGTCATCGATGACGACGGGGTCGAGGCCCGCAGCCGTGAGTGCGCGCACGACGTGCGCTCCGATATAACCGGCACCACCGGTGACGAGCCAGGACATGGGTTTCCCTCCAGAGACTTCCCGAGCGCGGACGCGCGCCCCCTCATTCTTCCAGGATCGCTATTCCTCTGCGACGAGCTCTTCCCGGATGCGCCGGAGATCCTCCACGAGCGAGCCGATGAGGACCCAGTGCTCCGAGGCGGGCGGGGCGATGAGCAGCGGCGAGGTGAGCGCGGGAATGGCGGAGGTGAGGGCCTCCGGCTCCGGCCTCGCATCGGCGCGCTGTCCGGCGAGGCGTACGTCATGAGCGGCGCGCCGGAGCTGTTCCGCGATCGCCGGGATGGTGGGCTCCTCGCCGAGGGCGTCGTCGTAATGGTCGTAGTAGGCGCGGGTGATCCCGATGACCTGCGTGAGGATGGGCGTGAGCCGGTCGAGCAGAACCCGGAGCTCGGCGAGTTCGGCGCGGTGCCGGGAGCGGCGCGGGTTGAGGGAGAGCGATTCCTCTCCCGCCGTGAGTTCCGTCTGCGCGGCGGTGAGCATGGGACGCAGCAGTCGCGCCTCCAGCATGAGCTCCTGGATCTGCGCCGGTGTGCGCACGGCGGGGAGGCTGCGGGCGAGTCGATCGAGGCTTGCGGCGATCTCTTCGCCGAGCAGGCCGATGGCGCGCCGGGCGGGGTCGACGTGCACGGGCGGCACGATGAGCGCATTGACGATGAAGCCGATCGCGACGCCGATGAACGTCTCCAGGATCCGGTCGACGGCGTACTCGGGGCTCGACGCGCCCAGTGCAAGGACGAGGATGGTGGAGATCGCGACCTGGTTGCCCGCGCCCGGGGAGGCACGGAAGATCCAGGCCGTGAGCGCGGCGATGGCGATCGCGGCGGGCACGACCCAGCTCTGCGTGCCGAAGAGGAGGCTGAGGCCCGTGGCGATGAGCACGCCGACGATGACCCCGACGCTGCGCTCGATGGCCTTCGCGAAGGACTGGTTGACGCTCGGCTGGACGACGAGGACGGCGGCGATGGCGGCGAAGACGGGGAGGTCGCCGTGGACGAGCCAGCCGGCGACGAGCCAGGAAGCGATCGTCGCCGCTGCGGACTTGAGGACCTGGAGGAGGGGAGCGCGATTCGCGCTCCGTACCGCTGCCGTCATCCGCATGGGACAACGTTATCGGGGCGTCCTCCTCTCCGCGGACGTCTGTTAGCTTAGGTGAGGCTTACCCCTGCGTGTGGACGTCTCCTCCGTGGCGGGCGTCCCCGAGGAAATGGAGCATCCGGTGAGTACGACGAAGGCGCGGCCGTCTTACATCCTTGGGCGCGCACAGGTGCGCACCGTGGAACGGATCTCGCCGAGTTTCGTGCGGATCGCATTCGGCGGCCCGGAGCTCGCGGAGGTGGGCACCCCGGGCGATGTCCACGACGTCCGCATCAAGCTCATCTTCCCGCCCGCCTCCGGCGTGCTCCCCGCGATCGACCCGGAAGCGGAAAACTGGCACGGCGCCTGGCTCGCCGTGCCCGAGGAGGAGCGCGGCTCGATGCGCACCTACTCGATCCGCGAGCTCCGCGTGGACGGTGCGGACACAGAGGTCGTCATCGACTTCGTCCTGCACCTCGCCCCGGGGCTCACGGGGCCTGCCTCGCTGTGGGCGAGCACCGCCGCGGCGGGCGATGAGATCCTGCTCATCGGTCCGCGCCGCGACGCGGAAGGGCGTGGGGGGATCGAATACCGGCCCGGACCCGCGACGCATGTCCTCCTCGCGGGTGACGAGACGGCGGCGCCTGCCATCGCCCGCATCCTCGAAGACATCCCGCGGGATTCTCGCGGCACGGCGTTCATCGAGGTGCCCACGGCCGAGGATGTCCTGCCGATCGATGCGCCGGAGGGCTTCGCCGTGCGCTGGCTGCCGAGGGAGGGGGCGGTGCACGGGGAGCTGCTCATTCCCGCCGTGCTCGCGCACCTCGGCGATGCCGACGATGAGGAGGAGATCGAGGTGCAGGACGTCGACGGCGATGACCTCGTCTGGGAGACGCCCGTCTTCTCCAGCCTCGGCGAGGAGCTCGGCCCGGCCGTCAGCTCCGCCGATCGGTACTACTGGATCGCGGGGGAGAGCGGCGTCGTCACGACGCTCCGCCGTCACCTCGTGCGCGACCTCGGCATCGCCCGCCCCCAGGTCGCCTTCATGGGCTACTGGCGGCATGGCGTCGCGATGCGCGGCTGAGCATCGCGGGTCGGCGCGAACGCGCTGACGGCCGGATACGAGGACTTCGGGTGTTCTCGGCGGGAGGGAGAGAGCAGTGGTGGATGTGAGGCGGGAGATCGCCCGGCCGTCGGAGACGGAGGAGGGGCGGTACCTCGCGGCGGGGTACTGGACGGAGGAGACCCACGACGGGTTCCTGCGGGAGCGGGTGCGCCGCTTTGCGGACCGGATCGCCGTCGTCGGGCCGCGCGCGGGCCGCGCGGACGTCGAACGCCTCCGCTACCGGGATCTCGATGCGCGCGCGGATCATGTCGCGGCCCTGCTCCGGGCACGCGGGATCGGGCGCGGCGACGTCGTCGTCGTGCAGCTGCCGAACTGCCAGGAATATCTGCCCGCGGTCTTCGGCGTCTTCCGGGCCGGGGCCGTGCCGCTGTTCTCCCTTCCCGCGCATCGCGAGACGGAGCTCGCCCACTTCGTCGCGACGAGCGAGGCGCGCCTGCACATCGTCGCCGGGTCCGAGGAGCGGCGTGGCGTCTCCGCCCGGCTTGCGGCGGTGCTCGCCGCGGACGGTATCGCAGCCCCTGCGACCCTCGACGTCACGACCATCGACTTCCCCGCGGAGGCGGACACCGCTCCGCGGCAACCGCGCTGGAAATGGCGATACGCGAGCAGGGCAGGGATTGGCATGTTCGTCTCGTCAATCTGTTCGAAGTCCTGGATCCCCAGGATGTATTTCGCAGAACCACCGGCGTCAAACCGGAACATTACTATAACGTGCGGCTGGCGCGA
>JAATFJ010000309.1 GCA_015655255.1 Actinomycetales bacterium
GCACAACTGCGCCTACGCCACCTCAGGCAAACACGCGAGAGCAGGCAGAAACTTGCAAAAACAGCCTTATCCGGCGTGATTGCCTGTTCTCTCGAGACGCGGGACGCGAGACGCGAGACGCGAGACGCGAGACGCGAGACGCGCCAGAGAGCGCGAGACGCGCCGCACAAACATCCCCACAGGATGTGCGTACCGGACTACTCCCCGAGCCTGTTGCGGAGGCGCATGGCGCGCTCCGCCTCACGGGTGTCCTGCCGCTCGCGCAGCGTCTGGCGCTTGTCATACTCGCGCTTGCCCTTGGCCAGTGCGATCTCCACCTTGGCTCGACCGTCGGAGAAGTAGAGGCGCAAGGGCACGAGCGTGTACCCCCCCGCCGAGACGGCATGCTCGAGCTTGAGGATCTCTTCGCGGTGCAGCAGCAGCTTGCGTATGCGCTTGGCGGAGTGATTTGTCCAGTGCCCCTGCGAATACTCCGGGATGTGCACGGCGTCGAGGAATGCCTCCCCGCCCTTCACATAGGCGTAGCCGTCGGTGAGATTGGCGCGCCCCTGACGCAGGGACTTCACCTCGGTGCCGGTGAGCACGAGTCCCGCCTCATACGACTTCTCGATCGTGTAATCGTGGCGCGCGCGACGATTGGTCGCGATGACCTTTTCCCCGCGTTCCCTGGGCATGATGCTCTCCTGCAGTCTCCGCGCTCGGCGGTGATGCGCGAGCAGCCCACCAGTCTACCGGCTCAGGTGCGCAACCAGCGACGGATCGCGAAGCTCGCCGACAGCGCCGCAAGGACGACACCGATGACGATGAGCACGGGCACGATGACGAAGGCATCCTGCATCGACACCCAGGTGAGGATGAACGGCACCCTCTCGCGCAGATAGCCGTCGACGCCGAAGTGCACGCCCGCGACGACCGCCGCACTCGCGAGGGCGGATCCCAGGAACGCGGAGAAGACGCCTTCCAGCACGAAAGGCGTCTGGATGAACCGGTTCGACGCTCCCACGAGACGCATGATCTCGATCTCCTTCTTCCGCGCCACGGCGGACAGGCGGATCGTCGTGGCAATGAGGAGCACGGCAGCGATCAGCATGAGCACGGCGATCCCGACGGCGATGTACGTCGCGACCGTGAGCGCGGAGAACAGCGGATCGAGGTATTGCGCCTGATCGACGGCCTCTTCGACACCATCGGTGCCCGCGAAGGCTTCGATGATGACCTGCGAATCGGCGGGATCTTTGAGGTTGACCCAGAAGACGACGTAGCTCTGGCTCTCGTCGAGCGTGACCTGATCCTCACCGAGGGTCGCGACCATCTTCTGATAGGTCGTCTCCTTGGAATCCATCGACACCCCGTCAATGAGCGGTCCCAGCGCGTCGCCCTCAAGCTCCGCGGAGACCGCATCGATCTGGTTCTGCGTCGCTTCCCCCGACAGACACGTGGAGGCCTCTGAGACCGAGGAGCACATGTACACGCCCACCTGCGCGCGGTCGTTCCAGAAGTCGCGCATGGTGCTGATCTGCGTCTGCATGAGGATCGCGGCCCCCACGAAGGTGAGGGAGACGAAAGTCACGAGCACGACGGAGATGACCATGGACAGGTTGCGACGCAGACCGCCGAGTACCTCAGTGACGATCATTCCCAGCCTCATGACGTCGGCCCCACTTCGTCCTCACGAGAATCGGAGAGACCGAGCCGGTCGGCGACGCCCAGTTCCTCGACCTTCACATCTGGCAGCACGATGGGATGCGTGCGGGGCCGCTCCGGGGAGACGGCCTCCTCCGCGGCCGCCACGGCTTCCTCGATGACGACGGGATCGACCTGCGTCTCGGTCTGCCGCTGCACTTCCTGCACGGCAGTGAGCGCGGCCGCCGCCGCGGCGCCGCGCACCGCCTGCGGGGCGAGACGCGGAATCGACGAGGTGTCGCCGTATCCACCGTGGCTCTCGTCGCGCACCATCTCGCCCTCGGCGAGCTCGATGACGCGCCGCTGCATCTGATTGACGAAGCCGGCCTCGTGGGTCGCCATGAGCACCGTCGTCCCGCCCGCGTTGATGCGGGCGAGCAGCTGCATAATGTCCACGGACGTCGCCGGGTCGAGGTTTCCGGTGGGCTCATCGGCGAGCAGCACCTTGGGCCTGTTGACGATGGCGCGGGCGATGGCAACGCGCTGCTGCTCTCCGCCGGAGAGCTCATTCGGCATGCGCTTCTCCTTGCCACTCAGGCCGACGAGAGCCAGCGCTTCCGTGACGGCCTGCTGGATGAATCCGCGCGAGGAGCCGGTGACCTGGAGGGTGAAGGCGACGTTCTGGTAGACGTTCTTCGAGGCGAGGAGCCGGAAGTCCTGGAAGACGAAGCCGAGCTGACGACGGTAGACGGGAACCTTGCGGTTCGCGAGGGAGCGCAGGTCGCGGCCGAGGACCGCGACGCGGCCGGAACTTGGCACCTCTTCTCGGAGGATGAGCTGCAGGCAGGTCGACTTCCCCGAACCGGAGGGCCCGACGAGGAACACGAATTCTCCGCGTTCCACCTCGAAGTCGACGCCGGAGATCGCGGGGCGTTTTGTCCCGCGATAGCGTTTGGTGACGTTTTCGAACCGAATCATGGCGCTACGAGCCTAAGCGCGCCGCCTATGCACGCCGCGAGCGACACCCCGCGAGCGTCCCTCCGCTTCCCGATCGGTTCAGTCGTCGGTGGGGCGCTTGCGCCAGCGGATGCCCGCGGAGATGAAGCCGTCGAGGTCGCCGTCGAAGACCGCGGCGGGGTTACCGGACTCGTGGCCCGTACGGAGATCCTTGACGAGCTGCTGCCCGTAGAGGAAGTAGGAGCGCATCTGATCGCCCCAGCTCGCGGTGATGTTCCCCGCGAGCTCCTTCTTCTTCGCCGCTTCTTCCTCTTTCTGGAGGAGGAGGAGGCGGGTCTGCAGGACGCGCATGGCCGCGGCGCGGTTCTGGATCTGGGACTTCTCGTTCTGCATCGAGACGACGATGCCCGTGGGAAGGTGCGTGATGCGCACAGCGGAGTCGGTCGTGTTGACCGACTGACCGCCCGGCCCGGACGAACGGAAGACATCGACGCGAATGTCGCCC
>JAATFJ010000055.1 GCA_015655255.1 Actinomycetales bacterium
CTTCCGCCGTTTCTTCCGTCGGCAGCCCTTCTTCCGCCGACTCTGCCGCTCTGGAGGCCACCTCATGATCGATTCTCCGCAGACACCCTCCTCCGAAGACGACTTCGACGAGCTCGTCGCCGGTGGGGAGATGGACGGTGGTGCCGGTGCCGGTGACGGTGCCGGTGACGGTGCGGGTGCGGGTGCGGGTGCCGATGCGGGTGCGGGTACGGGTTCGGTGCATGAGAAGGCGTGCACCCCCGCGCGCACGGGCGTGGCCTGGGCCCTCGCCGCCGCCGCACTGGCCGTGCTCGGTGTCGGTGCCCTCGCCGCCGCGGCCTTCGTCCCGTTGCAGAATGAGGCGGCGCCGGTCGCCGACATCGCACCGTCCGCATCGGCATCCCCCTCCGCCTCGCCGACGGCGCGCACGTCCTCTCCTGTTCCCTCCGCGCGTCAGACGGGCGCTGCCGTGTCCGACGCTGAGATGCCGATCGCCGAGACCCCGATCGCCGAGCTCGCCGATCCGGAGTGGATCGCCGAGGTCGCCGCTGCCACCGAGATCCCGGAGCGGGCGCTCGCCTCCTACGCGGGCGTCGCGATCGAGGTCGCCACGAGCGATCCGAGCTGCGGCATCGGCTGGAACACGCTCGCCGCGATCGGGTTCGTGGAGTCAGAGCACGGCAGCATCGGCGGCAGCGTGCTGGGAACCGATGGCGCCGTCTCGCCTGCGATCGTCGGCATCGCCCTCGACGGCTCCTCGACCGATACCGTCACAGACACCGATGGTGGCAGCCTCGACGGCGACGCGATCTGGGATCACGCCGTCGGTCCGATGCAGTTCATCCCCTCGACGTGGGCGCTCGCCGCCCAGGATGGGAATCGGGACGGCACGCGCGATATCAACCAGATCGACGATGCGGCGCTCGCCGCGGCCGTGCACCTCTGCGACGTCGGCGGCGACCTCACCGTGGCGGAGAACTGGATCGCCGCCGTCGCGGCCTACAACCCCTCCGTCGACTACAACAACCGCGTCGCCGACGCCGCCACCCACTACGCCACCACCGCCGCCGAGCGCTGAACCCGGCGCCGCTCCATCCGCCGCCGCCCCGTGCGCCGTCGTCTTCCCGCGCCTCGTCCCGTCGTCGTTCTCCCGGTCATTTGCTCAATTTGACGCCTGGGGCGGCGGGAGGCGGCAGATCGGGGTAAATGACGAGCCTGAGACGTGGACCGCGCGTCCTTGCGTGGTGGCTAGCGGATGAGGGGGGCGACCCGGCGGAGGGTCGCGCAGTTGGCGTCGTAGCAGTGGACGAGGGTCTCGGCGGCGGCGCCGCGGTCGGCCCAGCTCTCGATGGTTGCCTTCGCGGTGGCGAACGCCATATGGATGAGGAGACGGACGTCCTGCCCGTCGCGTGCGGGGATGGCCTCGCTGAGCACCCGCAGGAAGCTGTCGAAGTCCTCATCGATCTTGGCCTGGAGGATGCCGATGAGTGGGGGTTCCTTCTCCAGCAAGGCGTGGAGCTCGTCGAAGGTCGTGGTGTCCGCGCCCGCCCTGCGGAAACGCCGTCGGAGGAAAGATTCGAGGGCGGGGAGCACATCGGGAAGGCCGCCGTCGAACTCGAATGTCTCGACGTTCCCGTAGGTGTGCGGGAAGACGAGCACGTCTTCTTTCGTGGGGAAGTAGCGAAAAAAGGTGCGCTCGGAGATTCCCGCCGCTCGCGCGATGGTGCCGACGGTCGTCGCCGGGTAGCCGCGCTCGAGGAAGAGCTTCACGGCGGTCCGATGCACTTCGAACATCGTCTGGTTCCGTCGTCTGCTGCGCAGGTCTTCCGGTTCCTCGATCGGGTCGGCGTCGATGTCATCGTTGCGCATCGGAATCCTTCCTTCGCCGGACGGGTCGTCGGCGTGGGTCGACAATCACTGACTATACCCAAACTGTCAAGATGCTGGTCACTGCCAACATGGTATAGTCTGTCATTTTGAGACGAATGAGAAGGGCTCTTATGACAACGTCTCCCGTGACCGTCCCGCCGCCGAGTGGCGGAAACTCGGCCGGTGGTTCCTCCGGGTCGCTTCGC
>JAATFJ010000051.1 GCA_015655255.1 Actinomycetales bacterium
CATCCCCATCTACAACGCCTCGGTGAACCCCGCACGTTCCATCGCCACGGCGGTGTACGGCGGCGTCGACGCGCTGTCGCAGCTGTGGGTGTTCCTCGTGTTCCCGATCGTGGGCGCGCTCATCGCGGGCTTCGCGTACCGCGCACTGTTCGACGGCACGAAGAAGGCCTAAGCGGCTCTTCCCCGAGGGGGCCGGTGCGTGTGCACCGGCCCCCTCGGCGTTCCCGCGCGTGTTCTTCTCACTCCGCGCTCCACCTTCTCGATCCGCCGAACCACCCACATCGCACCGAGCCACCCATGTAATTCCGCTATTACGTGGGTGGCTGGGCGAGGGGTGGGTGGCTCGACGGATGTTGTGGCGGGATGCGGGATAGACGAGGACACGCGCGGGAGAGGAGAGGACACGGTCGGGACGTGCGCGACGCAGGCGGGACGGGTCAGCCGGCGACGAGGCGCGGGGTGCCCGCCTCGAACTCGGTGAGGTCGCCGGTCTCGCCGCGGAGGAAGGCGCGGCGGCCGACGAGGAGCATGTAGACGAGGAAAACGGCGAGCGCGAGCGCACCGATGCCGATCTTGATCGGCCACGGCAGCGCCCACCCCGTGATGAATCCCTCGACGAATCCGGCGAGGGCGAGAGCGCACACGAGTCCCAGCGCCACCGTCGCGAGCGCGCGCCCCTCGGCGGCGAGGGATTCCGTCCGTGTATGGTGCCCCGGGGCGACCCAGGCCCAGAAGATCCGCAGGCCCGCGGCGCCGGCGACGAAGATGCACGTCATCTCCAGCATCCCGTGCGGGAGGATGTACAGCACCATGACATCGAGACGGTCGTAGGAGGCCATGACGGCGACGCTCGCCGCGAGGCCGATGGCGTTCTGCAGGAGAACGTAGACGGGCCAGATCCCCGTAACGCCGAAGAGCACGCACTGCAGCGCGATCCAGGCGTTGTTCGTCCACACCATGCCGGCGAAGACGGCCGCGGGATTCTCCGTGTAGTACTCCGTGAAGCTCTGCTGGGCATACTCCTCGAGATCGCCGGGTGATCCAAGGGTCGCGACGAGCGCGGGATCGGAGGAGATCCATGCACTCGCTCCCGCAACGACGGCGACGAAGACGACAGCGATGACGAGCGTGGGCCAACGCAGCCGGTAGAGCGCCGCGGGCAGCTGATAGACGAAGAACCGACGCAACTGCGCGAGCACGTTCTCCCCCGTGCCGGTGAGCCGCAACCGCGCACGAGAGAGGAGCGAGGAGAGGTACTCGCTCTGCGGTGACTCGCCCACCGAGGTCTTCAGCTCGGCGAGGTCGGCGGAGGCGGCCCGGTAGCGGACAACGAGCTCATCCACGCCCGCTCCGTCGAGACGCGCCCTACTCAGCTCGTCCAGCCGGTTCCACTCGGAACGGCGCGCATCGCTGAGGGCGTCGGCATCCACCTGATTTACTGTACTCATGTCTACGCCGATCGACACCACCGACGAGGTGCTCTCCGGCGAAGCCGTCGCGATCGACGTCCTCCCCCTCGGATTCTTCCTCCGCGCACTGGGCGCACTCATCGATATGGCGTTCTCCTTCCTGCTCTTCCTCGCCTTCCTCTGGCTGCGGATCTGGGCGACCGAGACGCTCGGCATCTCCAGTGCCGTCGACCGCATCCTCGCGGTTGCTCAGCTCGTGCTGTGCTTCTTCCTCGTCCCACTCGTCGTCGAGCTCGCGTCGAAGGGACGCAGCCTCGGCAAGCTCGCCGTGGGCGGGCGCATCGTGCGCATCGACGGCGGCGGCATCGGCTTCCGGCACGCGTTCATCCGCGCGTTCCTCGGTGTGTTGGAGACCTATATGACGCTCGGCGCCGTGGCCGTGCTCTCCGGTACCTTCACCGCCCGGTCCCAGCGTCTGGGCGATCTCGTCGCGGGTACGTACAGCCAGCGCGTGCGCACCCCGAAGCTCGTTCCCCTCATCCCCGTCCTGCCCATCGCGCTGCAGGGCTGGGCGCAGGTCGCCGATGTCGCCCGGATGCCCGATCGCCTCGCCCGGCGCATCACGCAATTCCTACAGAGCGCACCGCGCATGACGCCCGCCGCCCGCGCGCGCGTCGCGCGCGAACTCCTCGCGGCGACGGCCCCCTTCGTCTCGCCGTTTCCCGCAGCACCCCCGGAAGAGGCGCTCGTCGCAATCACGACCCTCCGCAGGGAACGCGAGCTCCGCGGCCTGCGCCTCGCCGATGAACGCGCGGAGCGGCTCACGGGACGGAAGATCTCCGTCTGAGTTCGTGTGGTCCTCAGGCGCGCAGCGCTTCGTGGCGGAGGATGATCCACCCCTCGGGGACGGAGAGGCGGTCGGCGTGCTGGACGCAGAGATCGTAGGCGTTCGGCTGCCCCGCCTCGCCGAGCGGGCCGAGCGCAGCCATCTGGTCACCGTAGTCGTAGGTGACCGTCGCGACTGCCTCGCGACGGCACAGGGTCTTCACACAGAGTCGTTCATCCATCGCCGCCAGCCTAGGACCGCCCCCACGCCCGCCCCGCACGCCGCGCGGCAGCGCCTAGACTTTTCCCATGCCTCTGCGTCGCACGTCCCGCACAGCCGCCTCCGCCCGGCGCGGAGACCGGCACGGTCGGCACGGCCGCCTGGGACGCAGTGAGGTCGTCCGCCCGCCCCTTCCTCCGCTCGATGGACGCATCGACCGTTTCGATGTGACGATCGGTGCAGCCGTGGAGTTCCTTCGCGGCACGTGGCCAGAGCTGCAGGAGGTGCGCTTCGAAATCGGTGCGCTCCCGCCCCAGCACGACAACGAGGGCATCCCCCGCTGGCACATCGACCGGGAGCGGAGCAGAATCGTGCTCTTCCGCATCCCCATCGAACGGCTTTTGCCTCCCGGGCACGACGACAGCGCGCACAAGAAGATCGCCATCGAGAGCGCCGTATTCCGTGCCGCGGCGGAGTACGTCGGCAAGGACCCGTGGGAGTTCGACCCAGATCGGTGATCCGCGGGTTCCGGGAGTGTGCGCGGGCAGCGCACGGCCCGGAAGACCTGTCTCAGGGATAGACCTGTCTCAGGGGTAGACGACGATGGGCGCCTGTGCGCTCGCTCCCGGCCACAGCGGCCACCCGGCCAGGCCAGTGCTGTCTCCGAGGAGGACGGCGGCATGCACGGGCGCCGAAGGGCTGAGCGTGTAGGTGGCGCCCGCGGCGACGGGGATCAGGGCCGACTCCCCCGCGGCAATCTCCTCCTCCTGCACGACGGAGCCGTCCTCCGCGAGGATCGTGACGGTCGCCTCCTCCGTGCCGCTGTTGACCACATGCACGCGCGGAGAGGGGCCTGCGGGGACGGAGAAGGGGATGTCGGCGCCGATCTCGGGAGCGGGAGTCATCCAGGCGAAGTCGGTGCCGCCCCCCGTGCCGCTGCTCTGCCACACGGCGGCGACGAGCGGGGACGACGCGGCCTCCACCTCCACGCTGTACACGCCAACGGCGAGCCCGTCGAGGCTCACCTCCACGGGGGTCTGCAGGCCGAGGGGAACGGTGCTCTGCTGGACGATCTCGCCGGAGCCGGACGCCCGCACGGTGACTGTCGCGTCAGTCGCCGCCTCGGTTGCCATCATGCGGATGAGGGTCGCGGAGGTGTCGTCGGTGCTCTCGGCGACG
>JAATFJ010000193.1 GCA_015655255.1 Actinomycetales bacterium
GCTCAGCTCGCGGCGCGTGGACTCGGGGGTGGGCCGCCAATCGAGGTCCGGCAGGGCGTCGCGGTCGCCGCGGAAGCGGTGTGGAAGCGCGCCGAGCTGGAACCACCCCATGGCACTGCGCGGGTTTTTGGGCAGTTCGCCCTCGACGAGCCGGACGACGGCCGTCGCATCCCATTCGAGTCCCTTCGCACCGTGGATGGTGAGCAGCTGCACGACGCCCGGTTCGACGGGTTCAGGGCGCGGCAGGAGCTCATCGGCCTCCTCCGCATGGTCCAGCCAGGCCAGCAGCGCGCCGATCGTGCCACGGTCGGAGACGGTGAGGAAGGCGCGGACCTCGTCGCTGAAGGCGCGCAGCTGCATGGCTGCCGTGCGGGCCGGGCCGCGGGCCTCGTTGGCGGCGAGCTCGATGTCAAGCCGCAGTTCGAGTTCGATCTGACGGATGAGCTCGAGGACGGGCTGGCCCGCATTCCTCCGCAGCCGCGCGAACATCTCCGCGGCGTCAGCGAGTCGCCGTCGGCCCTCGGGGGTGATCCCGGAGAGCAGCCGGTAGTCGCCGCGGGCGGTGCGCAGGAACTCCAGCGCATCGATGAGGGAGACCTGCTCGTCGATGCCCGCGGAGCCGCGGATGCGGGCGAGCAGCTCCGCATCGAAGGGCTGCAGCTCGGCGTCCCTCCGGGAGAGGGTGCGCGCGAGTTCGTGGAGAGCACCGAGGTCCGCGACGCCGATGCCGAAACGCGGCCCGGAGAGCAGCCGGAGCAGCGCGGAGCCCTGGGCGGGGTCGTCCACGACGCGCAGGGCAGAGACGACATCGGTGACCTCAGGCATGCCCAGCAGCCCGCCGAGTCCGAGGATGCGGTGCGGGATGCCGCGCCGATCGAGGGCATCGGCGAAGGTCTGCATATGCTTCTTCGCCCGGAACAGGATCGCCCCCGAGCGCGCGACGCCGACTTCCGCGAGGCCGGACGCAGCCGCGGGGCGCGCGAAGCCGCGCGCGGTGAACCAGGTCGCGGTCGCCTCCGCCTCCTCCTCGATCGTCATCGGGAAGAGCCGTTCGACGCGTCCCACTCCCGCGCCGGGGCGTGATCGCAGAGGCGGCACGGCCAGACGCGGCGTCTGCGCACCGCCGTGCAGGAGGGCGTTGGCGGCGTCGAGGATCCGCTCGTCGTTGCGCCAGCTCACGGAGAGGTCATAACGCCGACTCTTCCCCGCGGGCGAGAACGCGCCGCGGAAGGCGGCGAGGTTGTCGGCGCTCGCCCCGCGCCAGCCGTAAATCGCCTGGTTCGGGTCACCCACCGCCATCACGGCGCCATCGCCGAAGAGCGCGGCGAGCAGCCGGGTCTGGATGACGGACGTGTCCTGGTACTCGTCGAGGAGAACGACGCGGTACTGCTCCCGGAAGTCGGCCGTCACCTCCGGGACCGCCTCGACGAGCTGCAGCGCTCCGGACACTTGATCGGCGAAGTCGATGACGCCGCGCTCCCGCTTCGCCGTGGCGTACTGCGCAGCGAGGCGGGAGATGAGACCGAGACCGCTCACGGCAGCCCAGGCCCGGTCGGGATCGCCGGGGTTCTGCAGCGCGGGGTTGGTGAAGGGCTCCAGTTCGTCCGCGAAGGCCGCGCCGAAGCGCGCGACCTCGTCGAGGTCGGCCCGGTGGTCGAGCGTGTCCTGAGCAAGGGCGGCGACGGCATCGATGACGGTGGAGAGGACGAGGTCGCGGTCGGCGAGTGCGGGATCGTCGCTGCGCAGCACGATCGAGCGGAGCAGCAGCCAGGACGCGGAAGGGCTCAGCAGGGCCGCATCGGGATCGCGTCCGATGCGTGCACCGTACTCGCGCACAATGCCGTCGGCGAAGGCGTTGTAGGTGGAGACGCGGGGGCGGAGGAGCAGATCCTCCGGGCGGCGCTCCATGCCCGCCGTGCCCTGGCGCTGCGCGAGCGCGTCGAGCGTTCGCAGGCGCTCCGGCGTGGGCGCGGCGGGAGCGAGGGCGCCCTCCGCGACGAGCGCGGGGAGATGCGGGAGTAGGCCGCGGCTCGCATATTCGTCGACGCGCGCAAGGCGGGCGCCGATGCGTTCGGAAAGCTCCCCCGCGGCCTTCCGCGTGAAGGTGAGCCCCAGCACCTCATCGCGCCGCACGTGTCCGTTGGCGACGAGCCAGACCACGCGGGCCGACATCGTCTCGGTCTTGCC
>JAATFJ010000291.1 GCA_015655255.1 Actinomycetales bacterium
GCGCGGGCCCCAGGTCTCGAACCAGGACAGGGATGCGACGCCGGGAACGGCGAGCGCCGCAGCGCTCGCGATGAGCCATGCGGCGAGTTCCGGAGCATGCTGTCGGGGGTCAGCGGCTCCGGTGAACTGGGCTCCGTATCCTTCGAGGAGATCATCGCGCTGCGGAAGGGGCTGGGGCACTGTCGCCACGTTGTTGTAGCGGGGACGCAACGAGACCGGACCGATGTGCACGGGGAGACCGTCTGCGATCGTCACGGTCTGCTTCGCGATGATCCGTTGCATGGCGAGGGATTCCACGATCTGCTCCGTGTCGAGCGAGTGGAACAGTGGGGTCAGCGTGACGCTCATTCCGTCCACGTCGCGGGGGACTTGCCGCTGTTCGCGGTTGAGCTCGGTGAAGTGGGATCGGGCGCCTGCGAGCACGGGAACGTCGATTTCTTCTGCCGCACATGCACGGCGCAACGCGGCACGCACCCGCGCATCGGTGATATGGGCGGCGGCATCGAAGGCGGTGATCCGGAGAACGTCCTTGTCGGCGAGCGCGCGAACGGCGGCGTCGAGGATCGCGGTGTCCTCGCCGACCACGAGACGCACGTCCACGGGCAGCCGGTCGGCGAGCGCGCGGTCGAGGGCCGCCCTCCAGGAGTCCGTTCGGAGATCCAGCTCGACGACGCGGAAGCCGCCGATCGCCGACGGGGCGACCGGGTCCGGCGCGGTGGAGGCTTCGACGCCGATCGCGGGGGCATCGCCGTCCGCGTGCACGAGGAAGAGGTCGCTCTCCTCGCTCTCGCCGATATCGTCCTTCGTGCGGGCGCCCGACGCTGCCTCTGCGGGGATGCCGATGGAGAGCGATTGCTGCACGACCGTCCTCGCGCCGAGCCGGTAGGGATAGGGGAGTGCGAGGGGACGGCTATACGTCTTGAACGAGGCATCGGTCCAGTTGCGCTGGTCCTCCATCTCGAAGACATCGCCGTCGAAACACAGCACCGCGTCTTCACGGATGCGCATCTCACGGATGTCGATGACCGGCTGGTGGGGAGCGATCGCGAGGGGGAAAGCCGTCTGCTCCTGCGCACCGTCGGTATGCGTGACGGTGAGTGGAGAACCGGCGTCTGAGGCAGGGTGCAGAACGACGAGTCCTGTCCGGCAGGTGTCGAACTCCCTCGTGTTCCGGGCACGCCAGGCGATGTGCATCTCCGCGGCGGTGACAGTGAGGCTCAGACGCGAAATGAGATACGCGCCCAGTCCCTCGTGTCGTAGGCCGAGTTCGATCCCGGACCCGTCCTTGCGGAGGGAGGTGACGACGGCGGGAACAGTGAGCCACCCGCTGTCGCGCACGACGGCGCGCACGCTGCGCAGGATGATGTGGTCGCCGTGCCGGATCTCCGCGAACTCATCGTCGCGCACCTCCACGCTCCAGCCGTGGCCGCTCCACACCAGGCCGTTCGTGCGGGACCATGTCGGGGGAGTGGTCACCATGCCATCCTTCACATCGGCTCCCCTGCCCGGAGGGCGAGCAGGGGAGCGAGAGCGATCCGCCCGCCTCAGCGCTCGATGTGATCGAGGTGCAGCATGCGGGAGAGGTTCTTGTCGAGCTCATCGTCGCGGAAGATCTTCTTCCAATCGTCCTTGATGATGCTCGCTCGACCGTAGTCCATCGCGATGAGGCACGCGTCGGAGAAGGGGTTGTCGCCGCGCAGGCCGTTGGCGAGGGCCACCTGGGTGTGGCCGTAGAGGATGCTCCGTGCGGCGGCCTCGGGGACGCCCATCGTGTGCACCGTCTCGTGCAGCGCCTCGTTGAGGAGATCGCCGATCATGCAGGCGACGGTCTCGACGAGGGTCGGCTCCAGCTGGGCGAGCTGCTTGACGGTGACCCAATGCACGTCGATGACGGGCGCGTAGATCGCGCGGACCGTCTCCTCGACGATGGCCTTCTTGGCGGGGTCATCGCTCTCGATCGCGGCGATGGCGTCCTGCGGCGCGGCGATCCCGCCGAAGGTGTCCGCCCACTGCTCCGGGGTCTCCCGCTGCAGGAAGATCGACGGGTGGCAGGGGTGTGCGACGGCCTGGATGACGTCCTCACGCGTGGTGAGCAGTCCTGCGTAGGCGGCGGCGGGGTCGAGGGTGAGCACGATGGTGCCGGGCTGCAGCTGGGGGACGAGCTCTGCGGTGACCGCGCCGAGGGCGAGGTCGGGGACGGCGAGCACGACGATGTCGGCGTCGGCGACCGCGCTCGCCGCGTCGGTCAGCTCGCGCCCCGCATCGATCGTGCGCTGCTGACCGGCGGGGGAGTTCTCGACGTATCGGACGTCGTGCGTCGTCTGGACGAGGTTGTTGGACACGCGCATGCCCATCTTCCCGCCCGCTCCGACGACGGCGATCTTGTGGTTCTCACTCACTGTTACTCCTCAGATACTCCAGGGTGACGCGGGTCCAATCCCGCTCGGTCTGTATGGTCGTCTCCGCATCGGCCTGCCAGGGCAGCCAGTGCTCGACGATCTCGTTGATCCGCCGCGCGCGCGGCCGGACGGACGCGAGCAGTGCGGGGTAGTCGTGCAGTCCGGAACCCATCGGCGCTCCGGAGTAGGTGAATCCCACCCAGCCGGGCTGTCGGGAGAACGCGAAGTCCTTCACGTGCACATTGGCGACGAAGGGGGCGGCCTCCGCGATGCAGTCCTGGGGACGTTCGAGGCGGGCGACGACGTTCGCCGGGTCGAGGCAGATCCCCACAGCCGAGCTGCCGACGCGTGCGACGACGCCGACGAGGTCGGCGGTGGACACCTGCTCGTAGGTCTCCAGGGCGAGGGTGATGCCGGCGGACTCGTAGGAGCGCGCGGTGCTGCGCAGCCAGGTCTCGGCCTCGGCGATCGTCGGACGGGAGTCGGGCGCGTAGAGCATGCTGCGCACGAGGCGTGCGTCGAAGATCTCCGCGAGCCGCAGGAAGTGGCTGAGGTGCTCGGGGAGGATGCCCCGGGTCCCCAGTTCGATGGTGAGCCCGAGGTCGCGCGCGACGCGTGCCGCCTCGCGCAGCTCCGCATCGGACATCTCCTCCAGGGGGGCGTAGTCGCAGATCTGGAAGAGGGTGACGTCCTGGGCGCGGGTGTCCTCGAAGACCTCCGCGAGGGTGAGCGGACGCTCGACGCGGGAGGATTGCTGCCAGAAGTAGGCGTAGGAGCCGAGGCCGATCACGCGACGCCTCCTTCCCCGCGCGCCGCAGCCTCGTCGAGCACGCGGCGGAGGGCCTGCGGATCGTGGGCGAAGCGGCCGAGGAACAGGCCGTCGATACTCTCCCCCAGATCGGAGAGGAGTCCGGGCCCCGCCGCCCCGCCGTAGATGACGCGCGATCCCTCGCGCGCGGCGTCCGCGTCGAGGGCGGCGCGGAGAGCGGCGGCGACGATGCGGATGTGTGCGTGCCCCGCCGGTTCGGGGGCGCCGATCGCCCAGACGGGTTCGTAGGCGACGATGACCGCGCCCGGGCCCGCATCGACGAGCGAGGCGCGCAGCTGGGCGACGGCGACCTGCGCCGCCGCGTGCGGATCCTGCTCCTCTGCCTCGCCGATGCAGAGGAGCGGGGTGAGCCCGGTGGCGAGTGCGGCGCGGGTCTTCGCGGCGACGATCGCGTCGGTCTCCCCGTACAGGCGTCGTCGCTCCGCATGGCCGATCTCCGCGATCGTCGCGCCGACCTCCGCGAGCTCTGCGGCCGAGACCTCGCCGGTGAACGGCCCGCTCTCCTCCGCGGCGACGTCCTGTCCGCCGACGCGCACGGGCGTTCCGGAGAAGGCGGCTATGGCCGGGAGGATCTGCAGGTAGGTGGGCGTGACGAAAAGCTCGACGGCGCCGGAGCGCACAGCATCGTGCGTACGCACGAGCTCCGAGACCTCGTTGAACCATGCCTGGGCCCGTCGATGACCGAAGTACATCTTCAGGCTCACGCCCACCACCGGCACGGACATCAGCAGGATCCGGTGGTCTCGTACTCGTCGATGACGGCGACCTTCTCGGCGGAGGCGCTCGACGTGTCGAAGCGGTAGGTGAGCCACTCGCGCACGAGGCGCCGGGCCAGCTCGATGCCGATGACCCGCTGTCCCATGCAGAGGACCTGGGCGTTGTTGGAGAGCACGGCGCGCTCGACGGAGAAGGAATCGTGCGCCGTGACGGCGCGGATGCCGGCGACCTTGTTCGCGGAGATCGCGACGCCGAGGCCGGTGCCGCAGAACAGCAGCGCCCGGTCGGCCTCGCCGCGGGCGACGCGTTCGGCTGCCTCGATCGCGACACGCGGATATGCGGTGTGCCCCTCGGCGTCGACGCCCACATCGACGAGGCTCGCGACGCCCGGGTTCTGCGCGAGATCCTTCTTCAGGATCTCCTTGTAGTCGAAGCCGGCGTCATCGGATCCGATGATGAGGCGGAGCGGTTCAGTCATTGCTCGTCCTTTCTGAGGCGGCGAGGAGGTCGCCGATGGCGGTGACGATGAGTGCGAGGGAGTGGGCGCCGGGATCGGGGGTCCCGACGGCGTGTTCGCCGTGGGTGCGGGCGCGACCCTTGCGGGGGAGGAGGTCGGCGGTCGCGGCGGCCGCCGTGGTCGCGACCACGGCCGCGGTGCGCCAGGCGGAGGCGAGGGGCGCGCCCGCGTCGGTGGTCTCCGTCAGCGTGGTCGAGAACGGGACGAGCGCGTCGACGAGGGTCTTGTCGCCGACCTCCGCCTTGCCGTATTCCTGGACGCCGCGCACTCCCGCATCGACGCCGGTGGCGACCGCGGCCGCGGTGGGGCGGCCGGCGTCGCCGAGGCGTTCGGCGAGGGCGCGCAGGATGACGCCCCACAGTGCCCCGGAGGTGCCGCCGGCCCGGTCGGCCCAGGCATCGGCGGCGGCGGTGAGCAGGGTCTCCGCTCCGGCGTGCTGTGCGGCGGCGGCGGTCCCCGCGTCGAGGGCGGCGTGCGCGCCGCGCTGCATCCCGATGCCGTGATCGCCGTCGCCGGCGATGCTGTCGATGCGTCCCAGCTCGTCCGCGTGCGTGTCGATGACCCGGACGATGACGCGCAGCGCCTCGTGCACCTGCGCCGCGACGTCCTGGGAGGCATCGTCGCCCGCGGCGAGGGCCGTCGTCTCGGCGACCGTGGCGACGATGTCGTCCTGCGCCGCGGCGACCACGGTTCCGCGGCGGTAGCCGGGGGCGTCCACGCCCGTGTTCCAGAGCCGTTCGAGCTCGTCGTCCAGCCAGAACAGGGTGAGCGAGGTGCCCGCCATGTCGAAGCTCGTGCAGTACTCCCCGACGTGCGGGTCGACGATGACGAGACCCGCGTCGTCGAGGAGCTGGGCGATGCGCCGGTAGACGACGAACATCTCCTCGTACTTGAGCGATCCCAGCCCGTTGAGGAGAGGGACGACGCGGGCGCCGCGGGCGTCGACTCCGTCGGGCAGCTCTGCGAGGAGACGGGAGACGAGCAGTTCCGCGAGCGCATCCGCGGTGGGGATGTCGGTCTCGTCGATGCCGGGCTCGCCGTGGATGCCGAGTCCCACGGCCATCCGGTTCTCGGGAACGGTGAAGAGAGGCTTCGCGGCGCCGGGAAGTGTGCAACCGGTGAAGGCGACGCCGAAGGAGCGCGTCCGTTCGTTCGCGTGCGCTGCGACGCGGGAGACCTCCGCGAGGGGGTACCCGGCCTCCGCGGCGGCGGCCGCGGTGCGGAAGACCGCGAGGTCGCCGGCGATGCCGCGTCGCTGCGCCCGATCCGCGGGGAGGGCGCTGGAGACGTCGTCGGTCACGGCGATCGTCTCGCACGCGATGCCTTCGGCGCGGAGGCGGTCCGCGGCGGCGGTGAAGTTGAGGACGTCCCCCGCGTAGTTCCCGTAGCCGAGGAGCACTCCGGCCCCGCGGTCGGCGGCCTTGGCCACGGCGTAAACCTGCTGCGTCGACGGGGAGGCGAAGAGGTTCCCCATCGCCGCGCCGTGCGCGAGCCCCTGGCCGACGAGCCCGCCGAAGGCGGGGTAGTGGCCGGAGCCGCCGCCGATGACGAGGGCGACCTCGCCGTCGGGGATGCGGGTCGAGCGGACGACTCCGCCCGGCGTCCGGCGGACCGTGCGGGCATTCGCGGCGACGAAGCCGTCGATCATCTCATCGGCGAAGTCGGCCGGATCGTTCCACAGGCGCGTCATCGTCGGGGGTCCGTTTCGTCGGCACGGGAAAGCATGGTGTCTCTATTCTGGATAACCGGTTGACCAATTGCAAGCGCGCGGACTCGTGGGAGGGTGTGAGCGCTCATGAGGCGGCGACGAGCTCCGCTTCCGTACCGGCGCGGGCAGTCTTCCGACGTCGGGAGAGCCGTGGCGCGCCGCCGGCGAGGAACAGAACGGCGAGGATGAGCAGTCCCTTGAGGATGTTCTGTCCTGCCAGGCTCCAGCCCACGAGGTTCAACAGGCTGTTGAGGAGGACGAAGAACAGGGCACCGCCCCATACGCCTGCGGTCACCGCGCGGCCGCCGGTGATAAGCGTTCCGCCGATCACGACGACGGCGATCGAATCGAGGAGGTAGTCCGAGCCGAGCTCTGCCGAAGGAGCGATGTACGCCGAGAGCAGTGCACCGGTCAGCCCCGCAAGAGCACCGATCGCGAAGTACGTCCCGGCAATGACCCGGGTGGGTCGGATGCGGGCGTAGTCCGCGGCGCCGCGGGCCTGACCGACGGCAAGGAGATTCCGCCCCGGAACGGTGTACGCGAGACCTGCGGCGAGGGCGATAGAGAACAGCAACATGATGATGGCCAGCCAGGGGACGCCCCAGATCTTCGCATTGACGAAGGCGCGGAGAGCCGCGTCCGCGGTACCGGAGAAGCCGTTCGAGATGGCGAGGGTGAACGAGGTCACGATCAGGCCAGAGGCGAGGGTCGCCACGATGGGTGGAACCGCGATGAAGGTGATCGCAAGGACGCTGATCAGCGCCGTTGCCAGGCCAACCGCGATCGCGGCCAGGATGCCCAGGATCGCGGAGCCGGTGCTCGATGCTACGGCGATGGAGACGTATCCGGCGAGTGAGATCACCGAGGTCACCGATACGTCGATGTTGCCGGGTCCGGCCGAAACGACGAGCATCTGCCCGAGGGCGACGAGCACGAGATAGGGAGCAAGGGACAGCGCGGAAGTGAGCGTCGTTCCCCCGCCGCGTCCGGTGACGAGGAGGATGAGGACGAAGACGGCCGCGGCGAAGAGGAACGAGTATCCCCATGCCGGGACGCTGAAGGGGCGTTTGAACATCACTTCACCACTTTCTCGACGAAGAGTCGACCGGCCAGGGCGAGGAAGACGATGAGTCCCTGGATCGCGGATTGGAGAGCCGACGGCAGGTTGAGCAGCGTCAGCAGGACGGTGAGAAGACCGAGTGTGGCCGCACCGAAGAGCGCTCCCCAGGCTCCCGCTCGACCCCCGAAGAAGGATCCTCCGCCGAGGATGACAGCGGCGATACTGACCAGGGTGTAGTCGTTGCCTGCGCTCACGTCACCACTGGCGATCTGACCGCTGAGGAAGAGCCCGCCCAGGACACCCAGGACTCCGGCGAGAGCGTAGGCGCCCATGCGTGTGGCGAGGGGAGAGACCCCCGATCGTGCGAGCGCCGTGGGATTGCTGCCCAGGGCGCGGACCCCGGTTCCCCAGCCGGTTCGCTGCATGAGGA
>JAATFJ010000007.1 GCA_015655255.1 Actinomycetales bacterium
ACCAGATCCTCCAGCGCGCCTATGGTGAAGCGGCCGACATTCCCCGGCGCGTGCTCGTCCCGCGGCTGCCGGATGACGCCCCGGAGCTGGAGGAATGGCTCAGGGACCGCCGCGGCAAGAAGGTGGAGATCGCCGTTGCCCAGCGCGGGCAGCGCGCCGAGCTGCTGCGCACCGCGACGCTCAACGCGCAGCAGGCCCTCATCCGGCATAAGACGCGGCGGACGAGCGACTACGTCGCCCGCACCCAGGCACTCACCGACCTGCAGGAGGCGCTGGGGCTCCCGGAGGCGCCGTTGCGCATTGAGTGCTACGACATCTCCCACCTCGGCGGCACGAACGTCGTCGCCTCCATGGTCGTCTTCGAGGACGGTCTTCCGCGGAAGGATCAGTACCGCTCCTTCAACATCGCCGAGACCACCGACGACACCGACTCGATGTATCAGGTGCTCATGCGACGCCTCGCCCACCTCGACGCCCCGGAGGAACCAGAGGAGCAGGCGGAGGAGGGGACGGTGTCGAAGAAGAGGCCGCGGTTCGCCTACCCGCCGCAGTTGCTGCTCGTCGACGGCGGCACGCCGCAGGTGGCCGCGGCCGCCCGCGCACTCCGTGCCTCCGGACATGAGGAGATCGGTCTGTGCGGCATCGCCAAGCGTCTTGAGGAGATCTGGCTGCCCGACGAGGACTTCCCTGTCATCCTGCGGCGCACGAGCGAAGCGCTCTATTTGCTCCAGCGTCTCCGCGACGAGGCACACCGCTTCGCGATCACACATCAGCGGCAGCGGCGCAAGCGCGACATCACCACGGTGCTCGCCGAAGTCCCCGGCCTGGGCGCCGCGCGCATCAGGGCACTGCTCACGCATTTCGGCTCTGTGACGCGCCTTCGCGCGGCCACCGCAGACGAGATCCAGGAGGTCTCCGGCATCGGCCCCGCTCTTGCGGCGAGCGTCCATATGCACCTCGCGACTCGCTAGGCTGGGACGCGGAGAGGGGAAGAACGCATGGCCGAGGGCGAGAAGGGCGATTTCCTCATCGTTACGGGCATGTCCGGGGCGGGGCGGTCGACCGCCGCTAACGCCCTGGAGGATCTCGGCTGGTACGTCGTCGACAACCTTCCGCCCCAGATGCTCACCCCTCTGCTCGACCTCACCGGCCTCGGCGGCACGGCCCTCCCGCGGGTCGCCGCCGTCGTCGATGTGCGCGGGCGTAGCCTCCTCGACGACTTCCCCGGGGTCACGCGCGCCCTGCGCGGGCGGGGCGAGGTACGCGTGCTGTTCCTCGACGCCTCCGACGACGTTCTCGTGCGCCGCTTCGAATCAGTCCGCCGTCCGCACCCGCTGCAGAGTGACGGGACCCTGCTCGACGGCATCCGCACGGAGCGCACGCGCCTCGCCGCCGTGCGGGAGGCCGCGGACATCGTCATCGACACCTCCTCCCTCAATATCCATCAGCTCGCCTCCCAGGTCTCGGAGCTCTTCAGCGAAGAGGGCGATGCCCGGCACCGTCTCACGATCCTCAGCTTCGGCTTCAAATACGGGCTCCCCACCGATGTCGACCTCGTCGCCGATATGCGCTTCCTCCCCAACCCCTACTGGAACGAGGAACTGCGCGGTCTCACGGGCCAGGACGCGGTCGTCCGCGACTATGTGCTCTCTCGCGAAGGGGCCGGAGAGTTCCTCGACGCCTATGCGCAGGCGCTCCTCCCGGTGCTCGAGGGCTATCAGCGCGAGAACAAGAGCCACTCCACTGTCGCGATCGGATGCACGGGCGGACGGCACCGCTCCGTGGCGATGTCCGAGGAGCTCGCGCGCCGCCTCAGCGGCGTCCCGGGAGTGGCGATCAAGGTGCGTCATCGGGATCTCGGCAGAGAGTAAACCGACCGGCGAACGGTAGTCTGTTCCTTTGCGCCGTCATCCGGTGCGGAAAGCGTAAGGAGACCCGTGGCACTCACCACCGACGTCAAAGCAGAGCTTGTCAGCATCCATGGCGCACCCCCCACGGTGCGCGTCGCGGAGGTGACGGCGGTCCTCCGCTTCGCCGGTGGTCTGCATTCGATCGCGGGTCGTGTGGCCGTGGAGGCCGAGGTGGATGCGGAGACGCTTGCGAAGCGCGTCGCCCGCGACCTCGCCGAGATCTATGGGGTGCGCCCGGAGATCGCCCAGGTGCAATCCGCCAGCTCGCCCGACGGAGCGCGCTTCGCTGTCCGCGTCATCGACTCGGGGGAGACCCTGGCGCGCCAGACGGGTCTTCTCGATCAGCGCCGCCGTCCCGTCCGGGGACTTCCGAATCGCCTGACCACGGGCTCCCGCGAGGAGATCGCTGGTCTGTGGCGCGGGGCCTTCCTCGCCACGGGAACGCTCTCGGAGCCGGGCCGCTCTGCCATGCTGGAGATCTCCTGCCCTTCCGGAGAGGCGGCCATGGCGCTCGTCGGCGCCGCGCATCGGCTCGGCGTTGCGGCGAAGGCGAGAGAGGTGCGCGGCATGCCGCGTGTGGTCGTCCGCGAGGGCGAGGCCATCCGCTCCATCCTCAGCCAGATGGGCGCCCAGCGCACGGCGGTGACGTGGGAGGAGATGCGGCAGCGCCGAGAGGTGCGCGCGGGCGTCAACAGGCTCGTGAACTTCGACGATGCGAACCTTCGTCGCTCCGCACAGGCCGCAGTCGCCGCGTGCGCGCGCGTCGAGCGGGCGCTGGAGATCCTCAGCGACGAGGTGCCCGATCATCTGCGCATGGCGGGGGAACTGCGGCTCGCTCACCGCGATGCCAGCCTCGACGAGCTCGGCCACCACGCTGACCCGCCGCTGACCAAGGACGCCGTCGCCGGCCGTATCCGGCGTCTGCTCGCCATGGCCGATAAGCGCGCGCAGCACGAGGGGATTCCGGGCACCGAGGCGGCCGTGCCCGCAGGACTCGACGTCTGATCCCATCATCTGGGGAAACATCCTGCGCCCGGTGTCGTTGTCATCATTAGGATGAGAACCGTCCGCTTCGCATCGCACTTCGGCGGCGCGGAGGACCGGCAAGCGCCGCTGCCGCGGCGCGGATTGGATGAGAACATGGCGACCTACACGCTGCCTGAGCTTACGTACGATTATGCGGCTTTGGAGCCGCATATCAGTGGGAAGATCATGCAACTGCATCACGATAAGCATCATGCGACGTATGTGGCGGGTGCGAATGCGGCGTTGGATGCTCTGGCGGAGGCGCGGGAGAGCGGC
>JAATFJ010000180.1 GCA_015655255.1 Actinomycetales bacterium
CGACGGCGAGCGCATCCACCCCCGTCGCCGCGACGAATGTGCGCGCCTCTGCGGGATCCGTGCGCACTCCCGGTGCGTGCGCACCATCCTTGCCGCCGACCTCACCGAGCTCCCCTTCGACGTACACACCCCCGACGTGGGCGCGCGCCGCGACGGCCGCCGTGAGCGCAACGTTCTCCTCGTAGGCGAGCTTTCCACCGTCGAACATGACCGATCCGAAGCCCAGGGCGATGGCCTCGTCGACGAGTTCCGGGCGCTCGGCATGGTCGAGGTGCACGGCGACCGGCGTCGCCGCGCGGCAGGCAACGGCAAGGGTCGCGCGGGCGATGGGTTCGAGGCCGCCGTGATAGTCGGCGCAGTTCTGCGATATCTGCAGGATGACGGGGAGCCCCGCCCGCTCCGAACCGGAGACGAGCGCCTCGGCGGTCTCCAGATGTACGACGTTGAAGGCACCGATCCCCGTCCCCGTGGCGGCGGCGGCGGAAACGAGTTCGCGAGCGGACACGAGCGTCATGAGGGGTCCTTTTCCGAGCCGAAGGGAGGGGAGCCTTCCGAGCCGAGGCGAGGGAAGCCGGAGTCCGGAGAGCCAAGAGCAGAGGAGCCGACGACTCCCGCGCCGACGACAATGCGGCCCTCCCCCTCCCGCCACGACCGGTGGATGTCTCCCGCGAACGGCATGAGCACGGCCGCGGCCGACCAGGCCACGGCACGACGCAGGATCGTCTCGGGATCACGGACACCGTCAGAGAGGAGCGCCGCACACGCGGCGACGGCGGCGTCACCGGCACCCGTCGGGTTGCCGCGGAGCGGATGAGGGAGGCGCGCGGAGAGGACTCCCCTCGCGGTGATCACCCTCATCCCCTCCGCGCCGAGAGAGAGCAGGACGAGGCCGGCACCACGGCGAAGCATCTCCGCGGCCCCCGCAAGGGGATCGGCGAGCCCGGTCGCCTCGATGAGCTCCGCCCGGTTGGGTTTGAGCACGGCGGCGCCCGCCTCCGCGGCGCGCAGCAGCGCCGGACCCGAGGTGTCGACAATGGTCGGCAGCCCCGCCTCCCTCGCCGCGGCGATGAGCGCGGGAATGATCCGCTCCGGCGCTCCCGGGGGGACGCTCCCGGAGACGACGAGGACGGACGCGCGATGCAACTCCTCCACGGCGGCGGCGAGGAAGCCGTTCCACTCTGACTCATCGAGCGGCTCTCCGCGTTCGTTGACGATCGTCGCATCGCCGAGTGAGCGGTCGACCCACGCGACGCTGCGGCGCGTCGCCCCGGCGACGGGGACGATGCGGGCGGGGACGCCCGAGGCGCGCAGCTCGTCCGCGAACTCCGCGCCGGACGCTCCTCCGGCGGTGACGAGCGCACGGCTCGGATATCCCTCCGCATGCAGGATGCGGGCGACGTTGACGCCCTTGCCTCCCGCGCGCACCGTCGCCGCCGCGGCACGGTGGCTGCCGCCGGGCACGATGCGGTCGAGCTCCCACGTCATGTCGAGAGCCGGATTGGGTGTGACGGTGAGGATCATGCCGCGATCTCCCGTGCCCGGAGGGCCGCTCCCAGAAGACCCGCATCCCCCTGCAGCTCGGCGGGGACGATGCGCGGGATCCTGTGGAAGCTCAGCCGCGCGGCGAGGCGCACGCGGAGCTCGTCGAAGAGCGCGCCACCGGCACGAGAGAGCCCTCCGCCGATGACGACAGCCTCGGGGGCGAGCACCGCCGTGAGCTGCGCGAGCGCGAAGGCGAGTGCATCGAGGGCCTCGTTCCACACGCGCGCGGCGATCTCCTCCCCCGCCACCGCGCGGGCGATGACCTCCTCTGCCCCTGCCGGAACCGTCCCGGTCGCGCTCGCGTACCTTCGCACGATGGCGCCCGCCGAGGCGATCGCTTCGAGGCAGCCCCGCGCCCCGCAGGAGCACTCCGGGCCCTCGGCGACGGGCGCATGCCCGATCTCTCCCGCATAGCCGCCCGCGGTGTAGGGCGTCCCGCCGATGAGGATCGCGCCCGCGATGCCCGTCCCGATGATGAGCACGACGGCATCGTCGAAGGCACGGGCGCCGCCCAGCACATGCTCGGCCCAGCTTGCCGTGCGCACATCGTGATCGAAGGCGACGGGGAGCTCGAGGCGGGCGGAGGCGAGATCGCGCAGCGGCGCATCCCGCCATCCGAGATTGCTCGCGACGATGTCAATGCCCCGCTCCGCATCGACGATCCCCGGGACGACGAGGCCCACCGCGGCGGGTTCCACCTCGGGATGTGCGCGCCGCAGCCCCGCGGCGAGCACAGCGAGGCGATCGATGAGCGCGGCGGGGTCGCCCGTCGGGGTCGGCGTGCGGCGCAGGCCATGCGCGATGCCGGCGGCGTCGAAGAGGGCGGATTTGATGTCGGTGCCGCCCACATCGAAGGCGAGCACCGGCGCCCCCGCCCCGAGCGGAACAGGACCGGGGTGCGGAGGGCGGAGCGGGGGCGGGACGTTCACGCGTCCAGGACCACCGAGCGGGTGAGGTTGCGCGGCTGGTCGGGGTCGAGGCCCTTGCCGAGGGCGCGGTCGAGGGCGACCCGGTGGAGGCGGACGAGGTCGGCCAGGGGATCGATCGCGTGCTGCACGAATCTTCCTCCCGTCGCCTCGACCTGTGCGGCGAGGCCCTCGGGCGCGCTGCCGAACTGCCACGTGATCCGACCCGGAGCGGCGATGGCGAGGGGGCCGTGCCGGTAGTCCATCGACGGGTAGGACTCGGTCCAGGACTGCGAGGACTCGCGGAGCTTGAGGGCGGCCTAGTGCGCGAGACCGATCGTCCATCCTCGGCCGAGGAAGGTGTACTGCTCGGCGGTCGCG
>JAATFJ010000350.1 GCA_015655255.1 Actinomycetales bacterium
CAGTCATACCGGTCCCAGCGACCAACCCCGGGGTCCGGGGTCACCTAAAAAGGTAATGGGACCACATGGCACGAGAAAAGCGGGATCGCTGATGGCGTGGGGAGACGATGCTGTGGTAAACGCGGTCTGCGCGCCAACGCCGAGCGGCGGGCGAGGAATGACTCTCCGATGACCGGATTCCTCTCGAGAGGACGCGTCGCGCGCATCGTGATCGCTCTCTCCCTCATTACCCCCACAACCGGATGCGCCGCGGGAAGCGGCAATGACGATAATGCCACAGGCACCGCTGCTCCCGTATCCGACAGTTCCCTCCCCGAGAGCCCGATTATCGAGGAGTTCGTCGCATGCTTGCAGAACCGCGGATGGGATGCGAAACGCGATGAGACCGGCATGCCTGCCGTCGATAACATCCCCGACGAGCAAGCGGACCTTCAGGCGCAAGACGCTGACGAATGTGGGGAAGGCAGCGGCTGGAACACCATGGGCCAGAAAAGCACCATGAACAACGAACAACTGACCGCGCTCTACGATCAGGAAGTCGAAGAACAGCAGTGTGTCGCGGCACTCGGATACGAAACCGAGACGCCCCCTTCGCAACAGACATACATTGACACCTACGCCACCGAAAACCAGTACTACGGATGGGTACCCGGCCTCAACGGCCTGGACCAAGCCGCATTCAACAAAGCCGTCCTCGCCTGTCCGCCCCCAACCTGGTACATGAACATTCCCGGGCTCTGAAGCACGAAGTCCGCCGATCGGCGCGTCTTCCGCGGCACTTCTTTTCCCGGCGGAATTTCCATGAATGCACCTCTCAGGTGACCGCGATAACCGGTTCTCCCAAACATCCAACCTTTTAGGAATTAACGACACGCAGACACTAGAACATAGTGGGTGGTTCGTGGCATCATGGGCTGCAAATAAATGGGTTATCGGAAGGTTAGTAACGGATCCGTCCTACGACGAAATTGGAGTACATGATGACAAATAGCTTTAGAGGCAAAGTAATCGCCGCTTTAATGCCTGTAGGCCTGGCGGGGAGTATCGTGCCGATGAGTGGATCCGCAGCGCAGGCATCGGACGGCGTGCGTAGTTGCGGCGCCGTCAAGTTTCCCTGCACATTCTCATATACCCCGATCAATGCCAGCCAGCCGAGCTCACACCGCCACAAGAACACCGCAGGTTCCGGTGACACGACCTGGACGAAGTGGGAGCGCGGAAACTACACCACCCGTCCTGGATGGCACAGTACGGAGTACTGGTTATCCGGAACGAACAAGGGCGTCTGGTGCGAGGGCTAGTCGACCAGATTGGCTAAGTCACGCCTCAGAAATGCGATCCGGGCACTGGCGATTTTGACGGCGTCAGTGGTCGCAGCTGGTCTGTCAGGTTGTGCGGCGGACGAGCACGATGACGTTCTCTCCTCAGACTATCAATCGCTGGGTGAACTCAATTCTCTGCGACAGGAACGGGCCGCGGATATTGTGGAGTGCTTGTCGCGCGAAGGATATCCGGGTGCAGAGATACAGCCGGATGGCACGACATCGATCGACCTCGCGGACGGTCAGTTTGAGGGATACAACACAGCTGCGGCATTGTGCCTGAAGGAAGTCTGCGACGCGTGCGGCCAGCCCATTGATGAGGCGACTCTCCAACGTCTCTACCAGTTGCAACTCGACGCGCGCACGTGTCTCGGAGACGCGGGGATCGACCTCCCGGAGGCGCCTTCCTTCCAGACCTACCGAGATGCCTCAGCGGACAGCCGATGGTCTCCTTTCCGGGATGCTCTCCCGGCTCTCATGGCAACGGGGCAGGCGGACGAGATCGAGGAGGAGTGCCCCGACCCGGAATCGTACGTCACTTACTGGTGACGCGAAGCAAAAGCCGACCCCGGTCCCGAACCCCTCCGGTTCGGGACCGGGGTGAGAGACTGAGGGGGTGAGCGAGACACTTCCCTTCGACAGCCCGTACCGGCACGGTTTCGCGCGGATCGCCGCGTGCACGACCGTTACCTCGATCGCGGATCCGGAGAGCAACGTCGACGCGATCCTCGCGGAAGCACGGACGCTCCATGAGGAGGGTGTCGCCGTCGCGGTCTTCCCCGAGCTCACCCTCACGGGGTACTCCCTCGAGGACCTCGTGATGCAGGACGTCGTCCTCGACGCCGTCCTCGCGGGTCTGGGCCGACTCGTCGCCGCCTCCGCCGATCTCCTCCCTGTCCTCGTCGTCGGGGCTCCGCTGCTCTTCCGCAATCGCCTCTACAACGCCGCCGTCGTCATCCACCGCGGCACGGTCCTCGGCGTCGTCCCCAAGACGCACCTGCCCACCTACCGCGAGTTCTACGAGCGCCGCTGGTACGCGCCCGGGGAGCCCTTCGCGGGCGAGGCCATCCGCATCGCCGGTCAAGACGTCCCCTTCGGCACGGGGCTCCTCTTCTCCGCCGCTGACGTCGCCGGGCTCGTCTTCCACGTGGAGATCTGCGAGGACGTCTGGGTGCCAGTCCCACCCTCCTCGCGCGCCGCCCTCGCGGGTGCCACGGTCCTCCTCAACCTCTCCGGAAGCCCCATCACGATCGCGCGCGCCGAGGACCGCAAGGACCTCTGCCAGTCGCAGTCGCTGCGCTGTCTTGCCGCTTACGCGTACGCCGCGGGCGGCGCGGGGGAGTCGACGAACGACGTCTCCTGGGACGGGCAGACGATGATCTACGAGGGCGGCGCCCTCCTCGCCGAGACGGAGCGCTTCCCCGACGGTCCCCGGCACTCCCTCACCGATGTGGACCTCGACCGGCTCCGCCAGGATCGGATCCGCCAGGGCACCTTCGACGAGAACCGCACGGACACCGAGTTCACGACGATCGAGTTCACCCTCGCGCCTCCGCAGAAGGCACTCCGCCTCGTCCGCCCTTTCGACCGTTTCCCCTTCGTCCCCGACGATCCCGCACGTCTCGCGCAGGACTGCTACGAGGCCTTCCACATCCAGGTCACGGGCCTCGTGCAGCGCCTCACCGCGATCGGCGATCCGAAGCCCGTCATCGGGGTCTCCGGCGGCCTCGACTCCACGCACGCCCTTCTCGTCGTCGCCCGTGCGATGGATCAGATGGGGCGCCCGCGCAGCGACATCCTCGCCTTCACGATGCCCGGCTTCGCGACGAGCGATCACACCAAGTCGAACGCCATCGCGCTCGCGGAGGCTGTGGGCGCGAGCATCGAGACGATCGACATCCGCCCCGCCGCCACCGAACTGCTCACACGCATCGGACATCCCTTCGCCGACGGGAAGCCCGTCTACGACGTCACCTTCGAGAACGTGCA
>JAATFJ010000244.1 GCA_015655255.1 Actinomycetales bacterium
AACCCACTTCATCGAGGATGTCACGAACTGCGGCAGGATCGTGGGCGAAGCGCCCCAGGAAGAGCCCGTCCACGCTGTCGGTGATCTGCGAAAGAAGCCCCGGCCCCGCGCTCCCTCCGTAGATGACGCGCGCCGGATTCGGTACGCCGCGAAGGTGCGCGCGGAGAAGCGCGCACACCGCGCGGATCTCCGCGGGCTCCGCGGGCTCCGCCGCCCCGATGGCCCACAGGGGCTCATAGGCGACGATGATCTCCCCGCCCGCGTTCCCCTCCAGTGCGGAGTCGATCTGGCGGATACAGGCGTCCGCGGCCGCCGCGGGGTCGCTCCGCACCGCCTCGCCCACGCACAGGAGCGGAATGAGCCCGTTCCGCACGGCGGCCCGCGTCTTCGCGCGCACGACGTCTTCGTCCTCGCCGAAGAGCCTGCGGCGTTCGGCGTGACCGACCTCGACGTACCGGCACCCGAGCTCGGCGAGCACCGCACCGGAGACCTCCCCCGTGTAGGGGCCGTCGTCCTCCATCGCCACATCCTGCGCACCGACTCTCCACCCGCCGCCGACGGCGAGGCAGGCGGGGAGGGAGGGGTACTGCGGAAGGACGAAGGCCTCGACGTGCGGGGCGGCCGGATGCGCCGCGAGAATGTCCGCGACGTCCCGGGTCCATTGGACGGTGCGGGCGTGGGTGAAGTACATCTTCAGGCTCACGCCGAGGAGCACGACGATCCCCTATCGCTCTTCGTAGGCGCAGATCTCCTGCACCTTCGAGGCCGACGCGCTCTGCGGGTCGAAGGTGTAGGTCAGCCATTCCGCCGCGAGGCGCCGCGCCAGCTCCACTCCGATCACCCGCTGCCCCATGCAGAGGACCTGCGCGTCATTCGAGAGCACCGACCGCTCGACGCTGAAGGAGTCGTGCGCCGTCACCGCCCGGATGCCCGTGACCTTGTTCGCGGCGATCGCCACCCCGAGGCCCGTCCCGCAGATCAGGATGCCCCGGTCAACCTCCCCCGCGGCGATCTTCTCCGCTGCCGTCGTGGCGACCGTGGGATAGTTCGTGTGCCCGCCCGCATCGACACCGACATCGATCACCTCCGAGACCTCGGGGTTGCGGAGCAGATCCGCCTTGATGCGTTCCTTGTACTCGTAGCCGGCGTCGTCAGAGCCGACGACCACTATCAGTGCCATCTATTCGTCCCCTTTCAGGACATCGAGAACCGTATGGGCGACCAGGGCGAAGGACACCGCCCCGGGGTCGGGGGTGCCGAGGCTCTTATCGCCATGGGTGCGGGCACGGCCGAGCTTCGCGGTCAGTCGGGAGGTGGCTTCGGCCGCCTGGGATGCGGAATCCGCCGCATCCCGCCAGGCATCCGTGAGACTCGCACCCTCGCCGATCCGCTCCCGAAGGCGCTCCACGAAGGGGACGATCGCGTCGATCATCGTCTTATCGCCCGGTTGTGCCTTCCCGAAGGACATGACGGCGTCCTTCATGCGCTGCACACCCGCGTCGACGCTCTCCGAGGTCACGGGTACGTCGTCGCCGAGCGCCGCCGCAAGGCCGATGAGCATCTCGCCCCAGATCGCCCCGGAAGTCCCTCCGCCCGTGTCTGCCCAGGCATCCGCCGCGCGTTCCAGCGTGCTCTGCGCCCCCGCTCCGGCCCGCTCCGCCGTCTCCGCGGCCGCGGCCGCGGCCCTGCTGCCGCGCTGCATCCCGATGCCGTGATCGCCATCGCCCGCGATCCGGTCGATCCGTCCGAGTTCTTCCGCCTCGGCATCCAGCATCGTCGCGACGGCCGCGAATGCGCGAGCGATGAGCGCCGCCGCCTCTCGGGACTCCGTCGTGGACGGGGGCAGGGGCCGTTCCTCCGCATCGGCGTCGGCGGACGCCACGACCGTCCGGTGCGTGATTGCCCCCTGCCGGTGGGCGGGAGTGTCGCACGGCGCGTGCCACAGCTCCTCCAGTTCCTCATCCAGCCACAGCAGCGTCAGCGAGGCGCCGGCCATATCGAAGCTCGTGCAGAACTCGCCCACCTCCGGCGAGACGACCTCGATACCCGCCTCGGTGAGCAGCCGATCGATCGTGGCATACACGACGAAGAGCTCCTCGTACTTCACGCTGCCGAGCCCATTGAGGATCGGCACGACGCGGGCACCCCGCGGATCGACGCCCACGGGGACCTCCTCGAGCAGCGCCGTCACGAACAGCTCGGCGAGACCGGCGGCTGTGGGCAGATCCACCTCGTCGATCCCCGGCTCCCCATGGATGCCGAGACCGATGGCCATCCGTCCTTCCGGCACCGTGAAGAGCGGCTCCACCGACCCCGGGAGGGTGCACCCGCCGAAGGCGACGCCCAGGGAGCGCGTGCGCTCATTCGCGCGGCGCGCGACCCTTTCGACGCCCTCCAGGTCGTAGCCCGCCTCGGCTGCCGCGCCCGCGACCTTGAAGACGACGAGGTCGCCGGCGACGCCGCGGCGCTTCTCTTGCTCCGCGATGGGGGCGCTGGAGATGTCATCCGTGACCGTCACGGTGCGGCAGTCGATGCCGGATTCCCGTAAGCGCTCCTGGGCCTGCGAGAAGTGCAGCACGTCGCCCGCATAGTTCCCATAGCTGAGGAGCACTCCGCGCCCTTCGTCCGCAGCCGATGCGACGGAGAAGACCTGCCGCGCGGAGGGAGAGGCGAAGAGGTTCCCCATCACCGCGCCGTGCGCGAGTCCTGGTCCGACGAGACCAGCGAAAGCCGGGTAGTGACCGCTGCCTCCCCCGACGACCACCGCGACCGTCGGCTGGGGTCCACGGGTCGAGCGGACGACGCCTCCGGAGACCGGACGCACCCAGCGCCGAGAGGCGGCGACGAAGCCCGCGGATGATTCCGCGGCAAAGTCGTCCGGGTCATTGAACAAACGCGTCATCGCGATCTCCTCCGTGGAACAGCAGTTCCATAAATCCTATAGGAAATTGGATCAATCGCAGAGGTACGCGGGAAAAAAGTAACGGCCCTCACCGCGGGGGGAGCGGTGAGGGCCAAAGACGACCGGAGGGTGCGTCGGGAATAGCCTAGCGGGAAAAACGAGCTCATGTCCCCCATTTGGGGGACATTTTTGCAAAGTCCTCGATTCGCGACACGGAGACGATAGCGGCCCCCTCGAGCAGCCCATTGGGGACTGAGCTACTCGAGAGGGCCCAATCGCATACGCGGACCGTCAGTTCACCCTGAAAATCGGCCGCCCTCTGGGGAAGGACGGTGACGATCGAGTCCTCACGCATGCACCAACACCATACGATGCATCACTCCCGCGCGTCCACGGTTTTCGCCCTCCGCGAATCGCTGTGCCGCGGCGACGTGTCGACAGGGATCGGGCTCTCCTCGCCCTATCCCGTCCCCTTCGTTTGCCGCGGTTTGTCGCCTCAGTGCGTGCGGAAGCGACAAAACGCGGCAAATGACACCCGGGGATCCGGGGCATGCCCGATGTGCACGACGAGGCTCGCGGGGTCGAGGGGAGGAAGGGCAGCGGAGGTCATCCGCTCACGGCTGCCCATATCCGTCACGCGTGAGCAGGAGCGGCGCGAGATCCGGCACAAAGTCCCCGTCGAGCGGGTAAATCGGCCGGCCCGCGCGCTGGAAGTCGAGGCGGCCGAAGTCGAGATCCGTCCCCCCGGGCGTGAGCGCCATGAACCAGGATCCAGCGAACTCCGCCTGCCCGGGGAAGAGGTAGCCGTTCTTCACGACGACGACGTCGTAGTCCTCGGGCTCCACCCACGCGAGCCCCGTGAGGCGCGAGCGCCGGAAGGCCGCGTCGTCCGGTCGGATGAAGTAGGCGCGCTCGCGCTGCACGATGACGCTCACCGCGCCACGGCGGAGCTCCGCGCCCACGACGCCGTCCTCTCCCCCTCGCAGGGCGCCGGAGAGTAGCCGCTCCACGCGCCACGGGCCGGGGACGGGCGGTGCCCACCGCGAGTCCGACCATGCCCCGATCGCGCGGTCGAGGTCCGCGCCCTCCCCCGCGCCGATCGCCGCGGCGAGGGTCTCCGGATCGACCATCGCGGCGAAGAGGAAGCGGAGACCGGACTCCGCGACCTCGGCGCGCGCGAGGGTCTCGATCAGGGCGAAGGTGAGGTCGCCGGACGAGCCGGCGCTGACGTTGTCGCCGGAATCGCTCAGCACGATGGGCGACGCGGGGCCCGTGAGTGCCCAGTCGAGCGCCTCCGCCCAGTCCCCGGACTGCGGGGCGACGATCGTGAACCGCTCCCGCGCATCCCAGTAGGCGCGGGAGATCTCCGCGGCGCACGCCGTCGCCGCCTCCGCGTCGAAGGCCGTGATGAAGGCGGCAGCGGCGTTGCGCGGCTCATCCGCCCAGAGGAAGCCGACCCAGACGTTGGCGTCCAGCACGCCGTGTCTCTCCATCGCCGACAGCAGCCCGCCGAAGACCGTCGCCCCTGGTTCCACGACGGTCGAGGTGTGCTCGCCCGCGAGGAGGACGGGGATGCGCACGTAGGCCTTGTGCGGGCGTTCTCCCCGTTCGATCACGGCGAGAAGGTTCCGCACGGCGCGCGCGTGCGTCTCCGCCTGATCGATGTGCGGCGCGTGCCGATGCGCGCAGGCGAGATCGAGCAGGTCCGCGAGTTCCCGGGAGAGGTTGCCGTGGGTGTCCATCGAGGCGGAGAGGATGACATCGGGACCGACGACGTCGCGCACGCGACGGACGAGGTGCTCCTCCGCGCCCTCGCGGCCGCGGACGTTCACCGCTCCGTGGAGGAAGAGGTAGACGCCGTCGAGGGCACCGGCACGCGCGATGCCCTCAACGATCTCGTCCTCGAAGGCGTCGAAGGCGTCGGGGTCGACCGCGCCGCCCGGCGTCGCGCTGGCGCGGAGGACGGGGATCCACTCGACCTCGTCGACGGCTTCGCCGACGAGGTCCCGCAGCGCGAGCGCATCCCACAGCTCCGCTCCCCGCAGCACGGCGAAGTCGG
>JAATFJ010000038.1 GCA_015655255.1 Actinomycetales bacterium
ATTTCCGCCCGGGAGTGAAGTGGGACATGGGAACGCAGATCTTGCTCCTCATCTTCGCGGCGACGAC
Source organism: Actinomycetales bacterium (assembly GCA_015655255.1). The sequence continues at coordinate 68 of JAATFJ010000038.1, forward strand.
GTTGGGCGGCCTCGGCACCGCCTTCGGCGCGCTCATCGGTGCGATCGTCGTCGGTCTCCTCGTGGAGATCTCCACGCTGTGGATTCCCGCCGACCTCAAATACGTGGGTGCGCTGGTCGTCCTCATCCTCATCCTGCTCGTTCGACCGCAGGGCATCCTCGGCAAACGCGAGAGAATCGGTTAGGGGCTGACCATGGACTGGGGCGCAATCCTCAACAACACTGCGGGCTGGCTGTTCAGCCCGACGACGATCGCCTACGCGCTGGCGGCGACGGGACTCGCCGTGCACTTCGGTTACGCCGGCCTCTTGAATTTCGGTATGGCCGGATTCATGGCTATCGGAGCCTACAGCTACGCAATCTCGATCCTTTCCTTCGGCCTTCCCTGGTGGGTGGGCATTCTCATCGGCATGGTCGCCTCCACGATCTTCGCCGCGATCCTGGGCATCCCCACACTGCGCTTGCGCGCGGACTACCTCGCGATCGTCACCATCGCCGCCGCGGAGATCGTGCGACTGCTCTTCACGACGACGGCCTTCGATGAGTTCACGAACTCCGCGGACGGGCTCGGTGGGTACCATGCGGGATTCCGCGCCGCCAACCCCTTCCCGGAGGGAACCTACGGATTCGGCCCGTGGACGTACACCGCCGACGATCTCTGGGTGCGCGTGTTCGGCCTCATCCTCCTCGCGATCGCGATCCTCTTCGTGTGGGCGATCATGCGCAGCCCCTGGGGCCGTGTGCTCAAGGGCATCCGAGAAGACGAGGACGCCGTGCGGTCGCTCGGCAAGAACGTCTTCAGCTACAAGATGCAGGCGCTCATCATCGGCGGCATCTTCGGAGGGCTCGGCGGCGTCGTCTTCGCTCTTCCCAGCGCGGTGGTCCCGGCGACGTACGTCACGAGCACCACGTTCTTCATCTGGACGGCGCTGCTCCTCGGCGGTGCGGCGACGGTGTTCGGCCCGACGCTGGGCGCCGTGATCTTCTGGGTACTCATGGCGTTCCTCGACAGCGTGCTTCCCAGCCTCGCGCAGCAGGGAGTCCTTCCGATCTCGTCTGTGCAAGCCGGAACGCTCCGCTACGTGCTGGTGGGTCTCGCCCTGATGCTGCTCGTCATCTTCCGCCCCCAGGGAATCCTCGGAAACAAGAGGGAGCTGACCTTTGTCAAATAGTGCCTCCGCCGACGCCCCCGTCACGGGCAGCGTTCGCCGTCCCAAGACGACCGGCCTCGCCACGGGCGATGCCGTTCCCGGCGTCCCCAAGAACGATCCCCTCGTCGTGATCGATGGAGTGACCCGCAGATTCGGTGGTCTCACCGCCGTCGACGTCGATCACCTGGAGATTCCTCGAGGGGCGATCACCGCATTGATCGGCCCCAATGGTGCCGGCAAGACGACGCTCTTCAACCTCCTGTGCGGCTTCGATAAACCGAACTCGGGGTCATGGAGCTTCAATGGCACCCAGCTCAGTGGCGTGCCGTCGTTCAAAGTGGCGCGGATGGGCCAGGTGCGCACCTTCCAGCTCACGAAGGCGCTCTCCCTGCTGACCGTGCTGGAGAACATGAAGCTCGGCGCGCCGAAGCAGAAGGGGGAGCGCCTGTGGGCCAGCATCCTCCCCTCACTGTGGCGACCGCAAGAGAAGGAAATCGAGGTCAAGGCGCGCGATCTCCTCGCCCGGTTCAAGCTCGATGCCAAAGAGGCGGATTACGCCGCGTCCCTCTCCGGCGGGCAGCGCAAGCTGCTGGAGATGGCCCGTGCACTCATGAACGACCCGACGCTCGTCATGCTCGATGAGCCGATGGCCGGCGTGAACCCCGCACTCACGCAGTCGCTGCTCGATCACATCCTCGATCTCAAGGATCGCGGAATGACCGTGCTCTTCGTGGAACACGATATGCACATGGTCCGCCACATCGCCGACTGGGTCATCGTGATGGCGGAGGGAAAGGTCGTCGCAGAGGGCCCGCCGGACACCGTCATGGAGGATCAGGCGGTCATCGACGCCTATCTCGGTGCACACCAGGACGTCGACCTCGGCGTCGTCACCGGTCGCATCGCCGGAGAGCTGGACACGTCGGCGATGGATCTCCTGGAGGCGATCGAAGAAGAGGCGGATATCGACGCATCGGCGGACGATGCCGCGACCGAACCGAAAGGCGACGAGCGATGACGGAACCCGAACCGACCGCGACGGCCGTGACGACGCCGCAGAACGATGAGGTTGTCGTCCGCGTGGCAGACCTCGACGCGGGGTATCTCCCGGGCATCAACATCATCAACGGTGCGAACCTCATTGCCCGCAAAGGCGAGCTCATCGGCATCATCGGACCCAACGGCGCGGGAAAGTCGACGCTTCTCAAGGCGATCTTCGGAATGGTGCATGTCCGCGCCGGTGACATCACCGTCAACGGCGAGAGCATCGTGGGGTTGAAGAGCGACAAGCTCGTCGCCCGCGGCGTCGGCTTCGTGCCGCAGACGAACAACGTCTTCCCCTCTCTCACCATCGAGGAGAACCTGCAGATGGGGCTCTACCAGCGCCCCAAGGTCTTTGCAGAACGCCTGGAGTTCGTCACCGGGATCTTCGCCGAGCTCGGCAAGCGTCTGGGGCAGCGTGCGGGCTCCTTGTCCGGCGGCGAACGCCAGATGGTCGCAATGGGCCGGGCCCTCATGATGGACCCCGCCGTCCTCCTCCTCGACGAGCCGTCCGCGGGGCTCTCCCCCGTGCGCCAGGACGATGCCTTCATCCGCGTCTCCGACATCAACAAGGCCGGGGTGACGACGATCATGGTCGAGCAGAACGCCCGGCGCTGTCTGCAGATCTGCGATCGCGGCTACGTCCTCGACCAGGGCCACGACGCCTACACGGGCACGGGGCGCGAACTGCTCAGCGATCCCAAGGTCATCGGCCTCTACCTCGGAACCCTGGGGCAGGAGGAGGAGTAGCCCGGAACCTCGTTCAGATATCGTCGTGCGCGGCGATACCGAAGACCTCTGCGTCGTATAGCGGATGGGTTCCCTCCGTGGCGAGGGCCGCGAGGATCTCGCCGATAACAGGAGCGAACTTGAATCCGTGACCCGAGAACGCCGTCGCGACGATCACGTGGCCATCGTCCGATACATCCAGGATCGGCACCTTGCCCGCAGCAAAGAGATCGGGATGAACGCTGTAACGCACAGGCTCGGGATTTATGCCAGGGAAGAACAGCTGCGCACGACGCCCGATCTCGGTGAGGAGCTCGGGCGGGACGCGGAGATCGAGGGCATCCGCGTCCTTCGCTGGCGGAAGCACACGACCGGGGCTGAGCTTGATTGTGTAGCCGTCCACACTCGGCGCCCCGAACATGTGGATATCCCCCTCGTCGCGGATGAACGTGGGGAACGTGTCCGGGGAGAAGGCGTCTAGCGTCTCGCCGTCTCCCGGGAAGAACCAGGTGAGCAGGATCTGCTGGATCTCGGTCTTGGTACGCAAGGGGGGGACGAGCCGCGCAGCCCATGGCCCCGCCGTGACGATCGCGGTGCGGGCCGTCACCGTGCGCTGCGCCGTGGTGATGTGCACGAGCCCGTCCTCCCCCACTTTGATCGCGGCGATCGTCTCCCTCTCGTGCACCTGGGCACCGTTGGCGGTCGCGAGCGCGACGGCGTCGATGACGGCAAGCTCGGGCCGGAGCGCCCCGCCTCCTGTGTCGAGCACGGCGATGTCGTCATCGCCGATACGGTACTGCGGGTACCTCGCGCGCATCTCCTCCGGGCCGAGCACCTCATGTGGTAGGCGGTGACGGGTCACGCTCGCGAGTACGTTGCGCAGGGGCGCAGTCTCCCGACCGCCCACGCTGAGCGTGCCGACGGGAGCGAACACCTCGTGGCCCGTGACCTCGTTGAGTTCCTGCCACAGCTCCCGCGCACGCAGCAACATCGGCACGTAGGCGGACCCCTCGTGATATGCCAGCCGGAACAGTCGCGACTCCCCCGCGTACGCCCCATAGGGGTGCCCGATCCCATACTGCTCGAATCCGGCGACGCGGAGCTCCGGGCGCCGCGACAGCTGCCACAGCGCCATCGATCCCATCGTCCCGAGTCCGATGACCGCGACGTCGATATCTGCGGTGCCCATCTCGTTCCTCCTGTTTTCTCTTCTTGTCGTGTGTCAGGCGAGGTGGGGCGCTGGCCAGAAGTTCAGCGGCACGCCTACTCCCCGCTCCTTCGCCGTGCGGTACACGTGGGCGCCCCAGGCGACGTCTTCGATCGGCAGTCCCCCGAAACCGAAGACGTGGATCTGCGTGTCGTCGACGCGCGCGGGCTTGGTGCCTGCGACGATCTCGCCGATCTCAATGAGATCGGCGCGGCGGAGTGCCCCGTCCGCGACGAGGTCCATGAGCTGCATCCCCAAGAAGCCGAAAGAATCGTTGGTGGGATAGCTGTACCCCTTCGCCCAGGTCTCGAAGATGCCGATGCTGTCGAGGACACGATGCGCCCTGTGGACGAGGAAGTCGTCGTCCATCAGCACGGCGGAGGGGAGGCTGAGAAAGGAACCCGGCTTGAGCCATTCCTCCCTCAGGTGAAGGTAGTTCTCCTTACCGCGGGGGCTGAGGGTTGCGCAGCTGACGATGTCTGCACCCTCGACGGCGGCGCGCACCGAATCGACGACGCTGACGGCGAGGTGCGGATATCGCGCAGTAACATGCGCGACGTACGCGCTCGTGGACTCCGCGCTGCGCCCGCGGACGCGAATCCGTTCGAGACCGGGGCGCGCGATGAGGAATGCGTCGAGCGACGTGCGATTCATTGCCCCGGGACCGAGGATCGCGAGCTCCTTGGCATCGGGCGGAGCGAGGTACTGCGCTCCCACGCCGGGAACGGCCGCCGTGCGGTACGCGCTGACGAGGTTGCCCGCCATGACGGCGAGCGGTGCACCGCTGTCGGGATCGTTGAGCACGATCGTATGGATGGAGCGAGGCAGGCCGCGCGCCCTGTTCTCGACGTTCGAGCCGTACCATTTCACCCCGCTCATGTGGAAGTCTCCGCCGAGGTAGGCGGGCATTGCCGCGAAACGACGATCCGGACCATTCCTCGGCATGCGAGGGAAATCGGATTCCGTGGGGAAGGTGAGGTTGATGCCCTGGGCGTTCGCCTGCGGCCCGGAGAGACGATAGTCGCCGATTGCATAGAGGCGCAGCGTGTCGGCCATGACGTCGATGCACGTGGCCATGTCGTCGACACCGGCGGCGAGCGTGTCGGGTTCGCTCAGATAGAGGAGGTCGATGGAGGTGTCATTCATAGGGTTCCTCGGGATCGTACGGGTGGGGTGCGGACGCAATCGATTGGCCCGCACCCCGCGGAGGGATCAGAGAAGATTGGGTTCCCCGGGTTCGGTCGCATCGACCGGATAGTCGTATTTCTCCGCGATGTCCGCGAGCGCACCGGATGAGCGGATCTCCGCAATGTCCTCGTTGATCGCGTCGAGCAGGGATTCATTGGACTTGTTGACGGGGAAGTTCGTCTGGCCGATGTCGACTGTCGCCGGGATACGCTCGTCGGCCTCG
>JAATFJ010000190.1 GCA_015655255.1 Actinomycetales bacterium
ATCGCGAGCGTCTTCGACTACGGCGAGGAGAACGGCTCCGCCTACCTCGTCATGGAGCTCGTGCCCGGCGAGGCGCTGTCCACGATCCTCGAGCGCGAGGGTTCGCTGAGCGCCGATAAGACACTCGACATCGTCGCGCAGACGGCCTCGGGCCTGCAGGCCGCGCACGCCGCCGGTCTTGTGCACCGCGACATCAAGCCGGGCAACCTTCTCATCACGCCCGACGGGCGCGTGAAGATCACCGACTTCGGCATCGCGCGCATCGCCGACCAGGTGCCGCTCACCGCGACCGGCCAGGTGATGGGAACCGTGCAGTACCTGTCGCCGGAGCAGGCCTCCGGTCACCCCGCTTCCCCCGCGACCGACACATACTCCCTCGGCATCGTGGCCTACGAGTGCCTTGCCGGAAAGCGCCCCTTCACGGGAGAATCGCAGGTGGCGATCGCCATGGCGCAGATCAACGAGCAGCCCCCGCCGCTGCCCGCGACCGTGCCGATCCCCGTGCAGAACCTCGTCATGGCGATGATTGCGAAGAAGCCGCAGGACCGGCCGTCCTCCTCGGCGACCGTCGCGCGGGCGGCGCAGGCGCTGCGCCGCGGTGACCTCAACTCCGCCGCCATCGCCGTTCCCGCCATCGCGACAGTGGGCGCCGCGGGCGACGACGAGGTCACGCAGCTCTTCGGAAGCGGTGTCGACGGCGCCACCCGGCTCATGCCGACCACCGCCACACTCCCCGCGGGCGGCGAAGCCGAAGAGAAGCCGAAGAAGAAGAAAAAGCCGAGCCCTTGGACCTGGCCGCTCATTGCACTCATCGCACTGCTCGTCATCGTGCTGGGCGGCACGGTCGTCGCCCTCATGAACGGCGGATCGCCCGATCCGACGCCGTCGTCCTCGACGCCGTCCGTGCGGCCCTCCTCGCCCTCGCAGAGCCCCTCGGACTCCCCGACGCCGGCGCCGACGACGGTGAACATCGCCGCGCTCAACCTCGTCGGCATGGACTGTGCGACGGCGACGACGACACTCAAGGACCAGGGCTTCGCGAACGTCTCCTGCATCGACGGCGACCCCGCCTCCTCGCAGGCCGACGAGAACAAGGTCTACAAGGTCGAGCCCCTGGGCAACGTCGACATCGCGGATGCGGTGACGCTCACCGTGCACACGTCCCGGACGGCGCCCGACGCGCCCACCGACACGCCCACGCTGTCCTCCTCGACGCCGAAGGCGGGGGAGACGCTCACGCTGTCCTGGGGTTCCGGGTTCAGCTGCCCCAGTGGGACGACGCTCGCGAAGTACCAGGTCTCGCTGCAGAACGCGACCTTCGTCTCCAGCGACGGTCTCTTCGACGCCACCCAGCGCAGTGCAGAGATCGTCGTCGGCACAAACGCCGGCGAGCAGCTCATCGCGAGCTACACGGCCGTGTGCTCGAGCGGTGAGGGCGACGAGCGCCCCTCCACCGCTTCGCCGCAGCTCTCCGTTACGATCACCGCCGCCCAGACGCCCACGCCCGCTCCCTCGGCGAAGGCGACCACCGGCACTGGTGAGTAAGGCATCGCGAGGATGAGCAGTCACCATGAGTGACGGGGGAGGCGACCCGGCTACGGGTAGCCTGGACTCCGACGTCGTCACCGTTTTGCCAGGGGGGTTTGCTGTGTCCGAGGAGCCGCGCGTTCTCGCCGACCGCTATCGAGTCGATGAGCTCATCGGCCGGGGCGGCATGGCGAAGGTCTACCGCGGTTACGATCTGACGCTGGGCCGCGAGGTGGCCATCAAGATCCTCGACCCGGAGCGGGCGCGCGATGCGGCGTTCCGCACGCGTTTCCGTCTGGAGGCGCAGTCCGCCTCGCGTATGTCGCATCCCTCGATCGTACGGGTCTTCGATGCCGGCGAGGTTCCCGCCTCGTCCGAGTCGACGCCGCCAGAGCCGTACATCGTCATGGAGCTCGTCCGCGGCACGCTCCTCAAGGACATCATCGCGGCGGGTCCCGTGCCCGTCTCCGTGGCGATCCACTATGTCGACGGGATCCTGGAGGCGCTGGAGTATTCGCACAGAGCCGGTGTCGTACACCGCGACATCAAGCCGGGCAACGTCATGGTCACCGACGGTGGCCAGGTGAAGGTCATGGACTTCGGCATCGCACGTGCCGTGTCCGATTCCTCCTCCACGGTCGCCGAGACGACGCAGATCCTCGGCACCGCGGCGTACTTCTCGCCCGAACAGGCCAAGGGCGAGCCCGTCGATGCCCGCACCGACCTGTACTCCACGGGCATCGTGCTCTACGAGCTGCTCGCCGGCCGCCAGCCGTTCCGCGGTGACTCCCCGGTCGCCGTCGCCTACCAGCACGTGAGCGAGACGCCCCTCCCCCCCTCCGAGGTGAACGAGAAGGCACCCCGGTCGCTCGACCCCATCGTCCTGCGTGCCCTCGCGAAGGACCCCTATCAGCGGTATCCCGATGCGGCGAGCTTCCGTGCCGCGCTCGACGGAGCGGATCAGGGCAAGGCGCCGACGAAGAAGGAGCTCGCGGGGCTCACCCACGAGCTCTACGGGCCCAACCCACGCCAGGCGCAGGAGACGGCACGGTCGCTGCGCCAGCTCTCCAGCGATACGACCATGACACGCACCCAATCGGGTCCGCCCGTGGCATGGATCTGGGCAGGCGTTGCGCTCCTCGCCGTCCTGCTCGCCTCGGTGGTGTTCTGGGTCGTCATGTTCTCCCAGAGCTCCGAAGTGCCCTCCGCCTCGCGCGTCGTCCCCGCGCTCTCATCGATGAGCTACGAGAATGCCGCGGCGGCGCTCGAAGAGCTCGACCTCGTCGCCGTTCCTGTGCACGAGCCGAACGCCGACGTCACCGCGGAGGACGTCATCCGCACCGACCCCGCGGAGGGAACGACCCTCTCCGAGGGCGATGAGGTCACGGTGTATGTCTCCAGCGGCGTGGAGACTGTCGCGGTGCCTACGCTCGTCGGGCAGTCGCAGGACACCGCGCAGGCGGCGCTCAAGGCGGCGGGACTGGAACTGGGCACGATCACTCCCCGCAACGACAAGGATGCCGCCGCAGGGACCGTGATGGCGGCGAGCGCCGAAGCGGGCGCCGAGGTCGCGCCCGGGACGACCGTGAACCTCTTCGTCGCGAGCGGCAATGTCACACTGAACAACCTCGTCGGCTGGTCGGTGGAGTCGGCCTCGGCGGAGATCACGGCTCTCGGCCTCACCCCTAATCCGCTCGAGAAGACGGATTGCACGGCAGCGGAGCACGCCGGTGTCGTGCAGATGTCCCTCGCCCCCGGCGATGTGCCGATCCACTCCACGGTGGATCTGTCGTACTGCGCGGGGGAGTGACGCGGAGGCTCGCGCAGAGCCCTTTGTCGGTGGTCTGCCGAATAATCTAGGTATGGTGCTTTCCGCATTAGAAGGAACGTCCCGCGAGTACCGCACCAACCCGATTGGAGTTTTCGCATGACCTTGACCTCGATCGAAATCTGTGCGGGCGCCGGCGGACAGGCACTCGGGCTGGAGCGCGCCGGGTTCACACACCTCGCCGCGGTCGAGATCGATCCTCATGCGTGCGCGACGCTGCGAGCGAACCGGCCGCAGTGGAACATCGGCGAGGGCGACGTGGTGGCCTGAATTCGGGATCATGCCGATGAGTATCGCGGCGTCAATCTGGTGGCCGGCGGTGTTCCTTGCCCGCCCTTTTCCGCAGCAGGAAAACAACTCGGTGCGGCCGACGAACGAGATCTCTTCCCCGCGATGATCGAATTGGTCCGGTGCACCGAGCCGAAGGCCGTCATGATCGAGAACGTCAGGGGTCTGCTCGATCCGAAGTTTGACGGCTACCGGAGCAACGTCACCGCACAATTCCAGAAGCTCGGTTACGCGTTGCAATGGCGCCTCCTCCACGCATCGGAGTATGGCGTCGGACAGCTTCGGCCCCGGGTGGTCGCTGTGGGAATCCATCGTTCCGTGGGGGAGAGCTTCCGTTACCCTGAGCCGTCGTCGACACCCGCACCCACCGTGGGAGAGCTTCTGGAAGATCTCATGGCGGAAAAGGGCTGGGCCGGAGCCTCCGCATGGGCTGCACAGGCCGATCGGATCGCGCCGACGCTCGTCGGGGGATCGAAAAAGCATGGCGGCCCGGATCTCGGACCGACCCGTGCGCGGAGAGCTTGGGCAGAACTCGGGGTGAACGGCTCCACTCTTGCTGCAAAGGCTCCCGCTTCCGATTTCGATGAGATGCCGAGATTGACGGTGCGGATCGCGGCGCGCGTCCAAGGCTTCCCCGATGACTGGGAATTCGTCGGGGCGAAGACCAACGCCTATCGGCGGGTGGGGAACAACGCCTTCCCTCCTCCCGTCGCGGAGGCGGTCGGGGCGGAGATCATCGCGGCGCTTTCTGCCGCGAGGCAGATCGATACCGCCGCATGAGCACCCCTTCTCTGCTCTCCCAGGAGCGCGCCCGTTTCCATCGCGCTCTCATCGACAACCGCACGCTCGTCATCGGCGACAACGGTGTGGCGTCCCCTGCGGACGGAAGCCAACGGTTCTCGCGCGAAGCGGCTCTGGCCATTGCTCACCAGCTGGGTGCCACACGGGGTGGGGCGAAGCTGAAGGGGCAACGAGACGGCGGCCTCTTCGACGCGGCCGTCCGCGAGTTCATTGCGTCCACGCTCCCCCGCTTCTCGATGCTCCGGCCCGGACGTTGGGTGGTAGAGAATGTGGGAGGCTCGCGCGGTGGTCGCCATCTCGCTCGGTACGAGCCGTATCGTCATCCCGACGAGCTTGCGCAGCAAATTGAAGCCAGCCCCACACTCGCCACCGTTCTTGGAAACTCCTACGAGGTATCGCCGGACGTCATCGTGGCGCGTCTCCCCGTGCCTGATCGAGAGATCAATGCGGAGGAAGTCCTCGTTGACGACACCTCTGGTCTTTCCTCCCCCATCCGAGTGAGAAACCAGTCCCACGGAATCGTCCACGCGGTGATTTCCTGCAAATGGACGCTGCGTTCGGATCGTGCGCAGAACGCGCGTACGGAAGCTCTCGGACTCATCCGCAACCGGAAGGGCCAGACTCCGCACATCTCCGTGGTGACGGGAGAGCCATCCCCGTCACGGCTCGCGTCTCTCGCTCTGGGAACTCGACACCCTCGTTGGCGGAAAGCGCCTGCGCGACATCGCAGATCTTCCTCTCGATCTCGCGATTTAGCGCCCTGACCCGCGCCTACTCCAGCTCCACCTCGCCGGGGTTGATGTACGGGCTCACCCACGGGAACACGTAGAAGAACAACCCGTAGAGGATTGCGGCGATGATGACGAGCAGGAGGAAGACCTTCAGCCACCAGGGGCCGGGGAGGAGGCGCCAGAGGGCTGCGTACATCAGGAGACCCCTTCGGTGAGCGCGGCGGGCGGACCCTCGGAGCGCGGCTGGAAGCTCTCGAACACGCCGTAGGCGACGATGCGCTCTGCGAGCGAGAACAACGGAGAGCAGGCGGTGAGGGTGATGTAGCGCTCGCCAGTCTGCTGCTCGGGCATCTGGGGGACGTCGGAGAGCACATCGATCTGTGTGGGCTTGACGTATTCGAGGGTGCGGAAGCGATACACATACCAGCCCTCCTGCACCTCGACGACGATCGCGTCGTTCAGGTGCAGCTTGTCGAGCTGGTTGAAGGGCTTACCCCACGTCGTGCGATGACCGGCAAGGGAGAAGTTACCCACCTCGCCCGGCATCTTCGATTGCGTGTACAGGCCGATGCCGATGTGATCGAGGGTTCCCGCGCGAGTCGTACCGCCCGCGATCGCCACGTTGTAGTCGGAGCCGAAGCGCGGGATGATCATCTGCGCGAAGACCTCTCCATCGGCGGGGTGCTCGAGGACCGGCGGTTCGTAATAGCTGACCTGGTCCTCCCCCTCGCCCTCCGTGATGAGCGGCGGCGTCTCCGGCGCGGGCTCCTCCGCCCACTCCTGGGAGACCGCCGCCCCCTCGGCGTTGTGCTGGGCGCTGATGATGATGTCCCCGACCCACATCTGCCAGACGACGAAGAGAAGCACGAGCACTCCGGCAGTAACGAGGAGTTCGCCGAGGACGCCCGTGATAGTGGCCCCGGGACGACGTCGGCGACGATCCGCACGCCGCGTCACCGTCGCGGCCGATGCAGTCATGGGCTCGATCATATCTCCCGGACCTGTCCCCTCGATGATCTCGGAGGCACCGGCGCGCATGGGTAGAATGGCCGCATGGCACGAGACCGCAAAAGGGAAGAACCCGTCGCCGAGCGCACCGAGGGGGAGTCGGCACCCAACCCCGTGTGGTTCAAGCCGATCATGGTGGGCTTCATGCTGCTGGGGCTCCTCTGGATCCTCGTCTTCTACATCTCCGAGACGAAGTTCCCCATCCCGGACATCGGCAACTGGAACCTTGCGATCGGCCTCGGCATCGCACTCATCGGCTTCCTCATGACCACGCGCTGGCGCTGACACGCTCCACTCTCCGTGCAAAAGGCCCTCGTGATCGAGGGCCTTTTTCGTGGGCGGACGCCGAGTTATCCACAGCTCTGTCCACACCTGGGGAGAATTACACGCGTGTGATTCCAGTGTGCATCCCGCGGTTTTGGCGCGCGTCCCGCGAATCAGCTGAGGTGGATGAGCGGCGGGAGGAGGAAGACGATGAGGAGGAGAAGCACCGCGAGCACGGCGAGCAGGACGATCTGCAGAACCCTCTGTGCGCGCTTGCGTGTGCGCCACAGAATGAGGCCGATAAGCGCCCCCAAGACCGCGCCGCCGATGTGCG